>JALSNA010000287.1 GCA_026987255.1 Hyphomicrobiales bacterium
CGTGGCCGAGATCGCCATGCCCGCCTTCGTCTGGCTCATGGCCCCCGGCTTTGCCGCCGATGCCGGCAAGTTCGGCCTGACCGTGACCCTGACGCGCCTGGCCTTTCCCTATCTGCTGTGCATGTCGCTGGTCGCCCTGCTCGGCGGCGTGCTCAATTCGCTGCACCGTTTCGCCATCGCCGCCGCCGCGCCGGTGGCCCTCAACGTCATTCTCATTCTCGTCCTGTCCGCCGCCAGGGTCATGGGCTGGGGGTCGGATGCGCGCACCGGCATGGCCCTGGCCGCCGGCGTCTCTCTGGCCGGCTTCGTCCAGCTTTCCATGCTGTGGATTGCCGCCGCCCGCGCCGGTTTTGCCCTGAAGATCCGCCGCCCGCGCATGAGCGAGGGCCTGCGCCGCCTGATCCGCCTTGGCGTGCCCGGCCTCATCGCCGGCGGCATTACCCAGCTCAACCTGGTGATCTCCACCATCATCGCCTCCATGCAGCCCTCCGCCCCCGCCTGGCTCTATTATGCCGACCGTGTCTACCAGTTCCCCCTCGGCATGGTCGGGGTGGCCATCGGCATCGTCCTGCTGCCCGACATCTCGCGCCGCCTGCGCGCCGCCGATCACGATGGCGTCCACGACAGCCAGAACCGCGCCCTTGAGTTCGCCATGTTCCTCACCGTCCCGGCGGCCATTGCGCTCATGGCCATGCCCTATCCTGTGGTGGAGGTCATGTTCGAGCGCGGCCGCTTCATCCCCGCCGACACCGCCGCCACCGCCCATGCCCTGGCCGCCTTCGCCGCCGGACTGCCGGCCTTCGTGCTCATCAAGGTCTTCTCGCCCGGCTTCTTCGCCCGCGAGGACACCCGCACGCCGATGATCTACGCCGGCATTTCCGTCGCCATCAACATCGCCGGGGCCCTGGCGCTCTTTCCCTTTTTCGGCCATGTGGGCATCGCCATCGCCACCTCCGTCTCCGCCTGGGTCAATGCCTGGATGCTGGGGGCCACCCTGACCCGCCGCAAGGTGTGGAAGATGGACGCGCAAGGCAGGCGCAACCTGCCGCGCATCCTGCTGTCCGCCCTCGTCATGGGGGCGGCGGTGCTCGCGCTCGATCAATGGCTGGAAGGCTTCTTCATGCCCGAGATGCCCTTCCCTTTGCGCCTTGGTCTTCTGGCCGCCATGGTGGGAGCGGGAATTGTGGTATATTTTGCCCTGTCCTGGATCCTGGGAACCATGAACCGCACCGCCTTGCGCCGCGCCCTGAGGAGAAACGCATGAGCACGCCTGCATCCTTCCAGATCGCCATTGTGCCGGTCACCCCCTTGCAGCAGAATTGCTCCATCATCAAGTGCGCCGCCACCGGCAAGGCGGCCATCTGCGATCCCGGCGGCGATGTGGACAAGATTCTCTCCGCCCTGCACCAGATGCAGGCTGCTCCGGAGGCCATCTGGCTCACCCACGGCCATTTCGATCACGCCGGCGGAGCCGCCACGCTGGCCGAAAAGCTCGCCATTCCCATCATCGGCCCGCACATGGACGACAAGTGGCTGCTCGATCAGGTGGCCGCCCAGGGCGAGCTCTATGGCGTGCCCGGCGGGCGCGACGTGACGCCGGACCGCTGGCTGTGCGATGGCGATAGGGTGCGCATCGGCAAGATCGCTTTCGATGTCGCCCATTGCCCCGGCCACACGCCCGGCCATGTCCTGTTCATCCATCGCGGCAACGGCATCGGGATGTTTGGCGATGTGCTCTTCAAGGGCTCCATCGGCCGCACCGATTTCGAACGCTCCGACCATGATGCCCTGCTGCGCGGCATCGAGGAGAAGATCCTGACGCTGCCGGACGATTTTTCCTTCATCCCCGGCCATGGCGAGCCCTCCACCATCGGCGCGGAGCGCAAGCACAACCCCTTTCTGCAAGGGCTGTGAGGCATGGGCGGCAAGAGCGGAAAGAAAGGGCTCAAACCTCAGGATGCGGCCCTGTGGGCCAAGGTGGCGCGCACCATGGAGCAGCGCATGCCCGGCAGGCCCTCCCCGGAGGACTTCCGCAAGATGGTGGAAAAGGCCCTCCATGCAAGGGACGGCAGCGGAAAGACCACCCTTCCGGCCGCGCCCCCCGCCCGCCAGCCACACCCCCCCGCCCGCGCCGTGCTCACCGGCAAAAAGCCCCGCACTCCCGCCGGGCCGGGCAAGCTGGACCGCCGCTCGCAACAGCGCATGGCGCGCGGCCAGGTGACCATAGAGGCCAGGCTCGATCTGCACGGCATGGGGGCCGAGCTGGCCCGCTCGCGGCTGCGCTCCTTCCTGTCGGAATGCCGCATGCGCGGCTTGCGCACCGTTTTGGTCATCACCGGCAAGGGCGCGTCGCCCTTTGCCCGCCACACCCTGCACGGCCATGAGCACTGGCATGCGCCGGAGCGCGCCGGGGTATTGCGCCGCAAGGTGCCGCAATGGCTGCATGAATACGATTTCGCCCATCACGTGGCCGGTTTCCAGCCCGCCCATCCCAGACATGGCGGCGGCGGCGCCTTCTACATCCGCCTGCGCCGCAAGGACAGGGGCCGGGCCCCATGACCCCCTTCGGCGAGAAGGTGCGCGCCCTGCGCGCCGAGCGTGG
>JALSNA010000288.1 GCA_026987255.1 Hyphomicrobiales bacterium
CTCTTTTTTGCGCTGAGACGCGTCGCACCGGCCCACTCCCCCTCCCGGCCACCCAGAGGATAGGTGAGGTGTCCGGGAGGGGGCGTGGGCCTCTTTTTGCGCTGAGGCGCGTCGCGCCGGCCCGCGCCCCCGCTTGGGCCGCCCAGAGGATAGGCAAGGTGGTTGGGTGGGGGCGCGGGTCTTGTCCTGGTCATGTTTCGGCCTGTGCGGCCCTGATGGCTTCGGCGGCCTCCATGGGGACGAACTGGGAGATGTCGCCGCCCATGCGCGCGATCTGCTTGACCAGGGAAGAGGCAATCATGCGCGAGGACGGGCTGGCGGCGAGGAATATGGTTTCGACGTCATGAGCCAGGGCGGCGTTCATCTGCGCCATGCGCACCTCGTAATCGAAATCGGAGCCGTCGCGCAATCCGCGCACGATGGCGCAGGCCCCGGCGCGGCGCGCCGCCTCCACCGTCAGGCAGGAGAACTTCGCCAGGGTGATCTCGCAACTGGTGCGTTCGGTAAGCGGCCGCACGGCCTCCTCCAGCACCTTCAGACGCACGTCCATGGCCAGCAGGGCCTTTTTCTCGTGGTGGGCGCCAACGGCCAGCACCAGCCTGTCGAAAAGCTGCGCGGCGCGGGCGATAATGTCCAGATGTCCATAGGTGACCGGATCGAAAGAGCCCGGATAAAGGGCTGTGCGTGTCATTGTTCAACTCCTCCTGGCCAGGGCCAGCCACAGCCCGCCGCCCATGAGCATGCCTCCGCCCAGCCAGCGCGCCAGCCCCGGACGCACCAGCCCGCCCAAGGATGCGGCCTTCGATGCGGCCAGGGCATAGGATGAATCCACCAGGGCGGTGACCAGCATGAACAGCGCCCCGAGCAACAAAATCTGTCCGGCCACCGGGATGGGACCGGCAACCACGAACTGCGGCAGGAAAGCGCCGAGGAACAGCAAGACCTTGGGGTTGCTCAGCAGGATGAAAAACCCGCGCCAGAACCCGGATTGCATGGACGGCGCAAGCGCAGTCTCGCCCCCCTGCCCCGTCTTTCGCCACCCGGCCAGGATCATGCGCAGACCCAGCCAGATCATCCAGGCAGCCCCGGCCAGCCGCAGCCAGGAAAACAATGGCGCGGCCTGCTCCACGATGGCCTGAAAACCGCCCGCCAGGATGACGACGAGCACGGCGAACCCGGCCTGCGTGCCCGCCACGTTGGCCAATGCGGCGGCGCGGCCATGGCGCAAGGAGGTGGCGATGATGAGCGTAACCGTGGGCCCGGGCACCATGGCCAGGGCCAGGCAGGCGCTGGCATAGGCCAGCCAGTGAGCGGCGCTCATCATGTCCCGCCGTCCTCTCCACCGGAGCCGCCGTCCTCATCGCCAGGGGCGGATGCGGAAACGGCGGCCTCGTGTTCCTCGTCCACCTCGGAGATGCGCTCGGCGGAGACCACCCTTTCATCCCCGGCCGTCTTGAAGACAATGACCCCTTGCGTGTTGCGCCCGGCGATGCGGATGCCCGACACCGGGCAGCGGATGAGCTTGCCCTTGTCGGTGACCAGCATGATCTGATCGCTTTCGGTGACCGGGAAGGCGGCCACCAGCCGCCCGTTGCGCTCGTTGACCACCATGGCCACGATGCCCTTGCCGCCGCGCGCGGTGATGCGATATTCCAGCGATGAGGAGCGCTTGCCATAGCCATGCTCGGAGAGGGTGAGCAATAGCTGCTCGGCCTGCTCGATTTCGCGGAAGCGCTCTTCGGAAAGGCTGGCCGCCTCCTGCGGCTGGCCATCGCCGGCGCGCTTCAGGCGGAAATAGGCCGCCCGCTCTTCCGGCGTGATCTCGAAGTGGCGCAGCACCGACATGGAGATGACCTCATCGCCTTCGGCCAGGCTGATGCCGCGCACGCCCACCGAGTTGCGCCCGGCAAAGACACGCACCTGCGGGACGGGGAAGCGGATGGCCTGCCCGCCCGCGGTGGTCAGCAGGATATCGTCGTCCTCGGTGCAGGTCTCCACCGCCAGGATGGCGTCATCCCCGTTCAGCTTCATGGCGATCTTGCCATTGCGCATGATGCCGGTGAAATCGCTCAGCCGGTTGCGCCGCACATAGCCCGAGCGGGTGGCGAACATGACATCGAGCTCGCCCCAGGTCTCCTCGTCCTCCGGCAGCGGCAGCACCGAGGTGATGGTCTCGCCCTGCTCCAGGGGCAGCAGGTTGACCAGCGCCTTGCCGCGCGCGTTGGGGGCCGCCTGCGGCAGTTTCCAGACCTTGAGCTGATAGGCCATGCCGCGCGAGGAGAAAAAGACAATGGGCGTGTGGGTATTGGCGACGAAGAGCTTGGCGACGAAGTCCTCATCGCGGGTGCTCATGCCGGCCCGGCCCTTGCCGCCGCGCCTTTGCGCCCGGTAGACCGACAGGGGCACGCGCTTGATGTATCCGGCATGGGAGACGGTGACCACCATGTCCTCGCGGGCGATCAGGTCCTCGTCGTCCACGTCGCCCACGTAATCGGCGATCTCGGTGCGCCGTGCATCGGCAAACTGCTCCTTCACCTCGTCCAGCTCGCTGGCGATGATCTCCATGACCCGGGCGCGCGAGCGCAAGAT
>JALSNA010000289.1 GCA_026987255.1 Hyphomicrobiales bacterium
CAGATGCAGACGGGCGCTGCCGATGCGCCCGGAAATGGCCGGCTGTCCATCCTGCCAGTTCAGCTTGAGGGCGGCGGAGAAGGGAACTTCGCCAAAGCGGCCCTTGATGCCGTCATAGCCCGCATGACCTGGGGAGAAAGCCAGCTTGCCCTCGCCATAGAGCGAGACGGGAGGCGTTTGCGCGATCGCCAGCCCGGCCATGCGCAGCAGGGCCGAGGCGCGGGTGGCGCGCAGGGCGAAGGTTCCCTCCCCTGTCCAGCCGCTTTGCGGCTGAAGATTGCGCAGCTGGCCGAGAAAGCGGCTTTCGATGCCGGCAATGTCCAGGGTGAGGGTGCTTTGCAGGCCCTTGGCAGGGCGGCCCCTGGCGGTGAGCCGGAAGCTGGCCGGGGTGTCCCTGGCCCTGCCGCCGCGCACGCCGGCCAGGGCCAGAAGCGGAGCGGAGGCGGGGCTGGTGACATTGGCGCGCAGGGTGATGGCCGCCTTGCGCCATTGGGCGGGCAGACCGGTGAAATCCGCGCTTCCATCGACCGAGGCAGGCCCGGCCGCACCTTTCACCGATGCGCTGACATGGGCGCCCTTGTCCAGGGCGCGGGCGGAAGCCCTCAGGCGCAGATCGATCTTGCCTATGTCCTTCAGCCAGGCGGGATCGGGGCGTTTTTCCATGCCCGACAGCAGCCGCCACAGGGGGCGGCCATCGGGGCTGGTGATATGCGCATCCATGCTGCCCTCGATGCTGTCATCGGGGAATTTCAGCAATCCGGCCATGTCGATTTTCGCCCCCTTGAGGGAGCCGATGTCGAAATTGCGGATCTCCACCAGGTCGGGATTGGCGATAACCTGTATGGCCACGTCGCGCATGGGCAGGCCCCAGACATGCAATTGCGCGGCCGAAAGGGCGATGTCCGTTTCGCCGCTCTGCATGGCGGCGGCCAGCAGGCCGAAAAAGGCCGTGGCGGGATCGGATGCGCCATCGGCAGCGGCCAGCCCGGAGGGGGCATAACGGTCCACATCGAGCTTTCCGGCATTGATGTTCAGCTCCAGGCGGGTCAGGCCCTCGGGGCTGGCGCCGAGGCTGGCGGTGATGCGGCCCTTTTCGTCATCGAGCACAAAGGCGCCGCCTTCGATGCGCAGGTTTTGCGGCGTGATGTCCACCTGTGCATTGAGAGTCAGCTTGCCGCGCGCGCCGCTCCACACGCGAGAGATGTCATCCGCCCGGCGCGGAATGGCCCAGAGGAAAAAGTCGCGCAAGGAGGCGGAGGAGAACTGCGCCTGGCCGGAAAGATCGGGCGCATCTCCTGCTGGAACGAACTGACCATGGAAGGCCAAGGATGTCTGGCCGGGCAGGCGGGTGGAAAAGGAATTGATGGCCAGTTGCGCCGAGGAGGCATCCAGCGACATGCGCAGGTTCTCCAGGGTCTGGCCGCCGGCCAGCAGGCTGGGCACATGCACATCGAGGCGCAAAAGCACGCTTTCGGGCAGGGCCTGAACGAGGGCGGAAAGCTGGCGCAACCCCTGGGGGCCGAAAAGGCGGCTGCGGGCATCGGCGCCCAGGGCATAGTCGAGGTCGAAACGCGATGCCTTGAGAGCGGTTTCCACCTCCAGGATTTCGCCCAGGACAATATGGGCCGTGCCGGTGATGGTGTTGGCGCTGTGGGCGGCGCTGATGGGAGCGGCCTCCATCTTCTTCAGCCAGATGTCATCGAAACCGGCCTCGATGGCGGCCTTGAAGGAAAAGAGCGACAGGCCCGAGGGCGGGCTTTGCTTGCCCTTGGCGTCCACCGGGCGGATGCGCAGCTGGCCGGAGATCCGGCCCGGCTGGGGCGCGCCCAGCTTGCCGTCGAAGGTATAGAGGAAACCGGCCTGATCCACGGGCGCGATGCGGGCGGAGATGCGCAGGGGCTGGCCCTTGCGGCGTTTGCCGGTGGCGAAGGTGAAGCGGATCTTGCTCCTTGCGCGCGCCGCGGTGCCGGTGAGCCGCCAGGGGCCGGGCAGGGCCGGGGCGGAAATGCGTGCCTTGATGTGCTTCAGGCGGGCCTGGCCATCGCGGCGGTCATCGGCGAGAACGAGTGTGCCGTCCTCTATGGTGATGCCGGCAATGGCGATGCGCTGCGGTGAAAAGGGCAGATGCAGGCCGCTGCGCGGGGTGAGGCTCCAGGTTCCGGATCCATTGGTCAGGCGCTCCAGGGCCAGGATGGGGCGGGTGAAATGCACCTGCTCGATTTCCAGCTCACCGGACAACAGGGCGGCCAGTGACAGGCGGGTGCTGATCTCCTCGGCGGTGAGAAACTGCGGCTGGCGCGCGCCGGGGGGATTGGACACGCTGACATTGCGCAGGCGCAAGGTGGGCCAGGGAAAGAGCGAGACCTGGACATCGCCACCGATATGCACCTTGCGGCCGGTGAGGCGCGCTCCCCAGGCCTCCATCTGCGGCTTGAAGCGGTTGAAATCGACCACATGGGGCGCAGCCAGCGCGGCCGCCACCAGCAGAATGATGGCGAAGCCGAGGTAAAGCAGGGGAGAGCGCCAAATGGCCATTGCAAGTCCTGAAAATCAGGCGATTTCTGCCGCATGCCGGGGGTGACCTGCCGGCATCTGTGCGAGTATAGCAAATTCGCGCCGGGCATCAAAGCAGACGGGCATTTCCACAAGGACAATCGCATTTGAACGGCCTGTCATGTTTTTGCGCCGCAGCAGACGCAACTTCCCGTCATTGCCGGGCCTGCCCCTGCAATCCAGGGGCCACGGACTGCTGCGTTTGCGGCCTTCTGGATGCCCGGATCAAGTCCGGGCATGACGTTCCTCGGCAATTCCAACGCCCGGCTCCTGGTCTGAAGACAGCATGCCTGCCAAGTGCAATTGCCCTTCATCTCCACTTTTTGTCTTAAAGACCATCTTCCCCCTGCCAACCACACGTAGTGTCCCATGATTGGGGTGTTGGCAGGGGGGAGGATGGATGCGCAAGCGTTTTCGGAGCCCCCGGATGTGGCTGGCGCCCTGGACGCATCATCGGGACGGGATGAGCTTGCCCGGGTTCATGATGCCTTGCGGATCGATGGCCGCCTTGATGGCGCGCATGACATCCACCGCCGGGCCGTGCTCCTTGCGCATGTATTTCATCTTGCCCATGCCGATGCCGTGCTCGCCGGTGCAGGTGCCGTCCATGGACAGGGCGCGCGCCACCAGGCGTTCGGAAAAGGCAGCGATCTTGGCCTTTTGCGCCTCGTCATCGGGGCGGGCAAAGAGGATGACGTGAAAATTGCCGTCTCCCACGTGGCCGACGATGGGGCCGGAAAGACCATGTCCGGCCAGGTCCTTGCGGGTGAGGGTGACGCATTCGGCCAGCCTGGAGATGGGCACGCAGACATCCGTGGTCATGGCCTCCATGCCGGGGAAGGCGGCCTTGGCGGCCCAGAAGGCGTCATGGCGGGCCCGCCAGATGCGGTTGCGCTCCTCCTCGCGGGTGGCCCATTCGCCCAAGGTTCCGCCGTGGGCCTGAGCCAGGGCGGTGAAGTTTTCCACCTGCTCGCGCACATGGGCGGGGGAGCCGTGAAACTCGACAAAGAGCGTGGGCCGCTCCTCCAGCCCCAGGTGCGAGTAGGCATTGACGGTGGCGATGGTGGCATCGTCCAGAAGCTCGATGCGGGCCACCGGAAGGCCGAGCTGGATGGTCTCGATGACGGTATTGCAGGCCGCCTCCACCGAGGCGAAGGCGCAGATGCCGGCCATGATGGTTTCGGGAATGCCGTGCAATTTCAAGGTCAGCTCGGTGGTGACGCCCAAGGTGCCCTCCGAGCCGATGAACAGCCGGGTAAGATCATATCCGGCCGCCGACTTGCGGGCCCGGCGCGCCGTGCGGATGATCTCGCCGGAGGGCAGAACGACGCGCATGGCGCGCACATTGTCGGCCATGGTGCCATAGCGCACCGCATTGGTGCCCGAGGCGCGGGTGGCGGCCATGCCGCCGATGGAAGCATCCGCCCCCGGATCGATGGGAAAGAACAGGCCGGTGTCGCGCAGATGGCTGTTGAGCTGGCGGCGGGTGACGCCGGGCTGGACGCGGCAATCCATGTCCTCCGGGTTGACCGCAACGATGGCGTTCATGCGCGAGGTGTCGATGCACACGCCACCTTGCGGCGCGGAGATATGGCCCTCCAGGGATGTGCCCGTGCCAAAGGGAATGACGGGCAGGCCATGGCGGGCGCAGATGCCCATGATGGCGGCCACTTCCGCCTCCGATTCGGCAAAGGCCACGGCATCGGGCGGCAGAACGGGATTCCAGGTGGGATCCTGCGCATGCTGGCTGCGCATGGCCACAGCGGTGCTCAGGCGCTCTCCCAGCAGGCTGGACAGCTCTTCAAGGGCAGCGGATCTGGCAGCCGTCATATGTTCATTTTTTGCCATGGGCCCGTCTTGTTGCTAATCAGGACAATGCTTTGAGAACGAGTCTAGCCGGATAAGCCTTTCCGGTCAAAAAATTTAACCTCTACTCGGGATGGAATCTCGGTGTATCCATATGCATCAGGCCCAAGGGAGATTTCGCATGCATGACGGGCGGCTGCCTTTTGCCGGAACGGTCAAGACCGTCGAGGATGGCTGGATCGATTACAACGGCCATCTGAACATGGCCTATTACGGGGTTCTGTTCGACCGCACGGTGGAAGAGGTCTTCGATGAGCTGGGTCTGGGGCGGGATTACCGCGCGCGCAGCAATTGCTCGTGGTTTTCGCTGGCGGCGGCCTTTCATTACCTGCGCGAGCTGAAGGCGGGCGACGAGGTGGGCATGACATTCCAGCTTCTGGACATGGACGCCAAACGGGCCCATTTCATACTGGAAATGTATCATCTGCGCGATGGCTACCGGGCCGCGACCATGGAATCGCTGGCCGCCCATGTGGATCTGGAAGCGCGCCGGACCCTGCCCATGCCGCCTGACATCCACGACAGGCTGGCGGCCGTGTGGGAAAAACACAAGGATCTGCCGCCTCCGGCCGAGGCCGGGCAGATCGTCGGCATCCGCCGCAAGGGGAACTGAAACCGGGAACCGGAGGAAACGAGCTCATGGCCAGGGCGCGCAATGCCTTTTCCACCTGGATGGAGGAGCAGTTCAAGCCCTCCATGCTGGCCATGTGGACCTCGCGCATGCCCCTGGTGTGGCTGCTGGCCCTGCTCACCGGGGTGAGCGGGGGCTATGCCATCTTGCTGTTTCGCAAGGCCATCGGCTGGGTGCAATGGCTGTGGCTGGGCTCCATAGCGGAAAATACCGTGGCCACCAAGGCCGGGTTCTCCCATCCGCTGGTGGTGTTTTTCGCCCCCGTCATCGGCGGGCTGGTGGTGGGCGCGCTGCTGGTGTGGATCGCGCCGCGGCGGCGGGCCGAGGCGGTGGCCGATGTCATCGAGGCGCTGCATCTGCACCGGGCGATGATCGGCTGGCGCGAGGGGCTGTCCAGCGCATTGATCACGGTGCTGTCCCTGGGCGCGGGCGCATCGGCGGGGCGCGAGGGCCCGGCGGTGCACATAGGGGCCACCATCGCCAGTCTTTTCGGACAACCATTCAAGATGCCCTTGGCCTCGCGCCGGGTGCTGGTGGCGGCTGGCGCCGCGGCAGCCGTTTCGGCCTCTTTCAATGCGCCCATCGCCGGAGTGATCTTCGCCCATGAGGTCATCTTGGGTCATTATGCGCTTTCGGCCTTCGTGCCCACGGTGCTGGCCTCGGTGGCGGGCACATTGGTGACGCGCGTCAACCTGGGCGATTATCCGGCCTTCATCATTCCCCATTATCAGATCGTCTCGCACTGGGAGTTTCCCGCCTTTGCACTGCTGGGGCTGGTTTCGGGGCTGGTGGCGCGCGGATTTTTGCTGTCGGTCTCCACCGCCGACGGGCTGGCGCGCAAGATCCCAATGCCTTTGTGGCTGCGCCCGGCGGTGGGCGGGGCAATCATCGGCCTGATGGCCATTTTCATTCCGCAGATTCTCGGGGTGGGCTACGAGGCCACCAACATGGCCATCCGGGGGCGCTACGGGCTGGAATTCGTGCTGCTTCTGCTGGCCGCCAAGATGGTGGCCACCTCCATAACCCTGGCATCGCGGTTTGGCGGCGGAGTCTTTTCGCCATCGCTCTATCTGGGAGCCATGACCGGCGCGGCCTTCGGGTTGCTGGCCGCCATGGTCTTTCCGGACATGGTCTCCGAGCAGGGCGCCTATGCCCTGGTGGGCATGGGGGCGGTGGCCGGGGCCATCCTGGGCGCGCCCTTGTCCACCGCCCTGATCGTCTTCGAACTGACCGGCGACTACCAGATGACCATCGCCCTGCTTCTGGCCACCTCCATCTCCTCGGTGGTCATGCAGACCCTGGCCGGGCGCAGCATGTTCCACTGGCAACTGGCCAGCCGCGGACTGAACCTCAACGAAGGCCCGCACAAGGCCATCATGCGCACGCTCAAGGTGCGCGATTTCATGATCATGCGCGAAAAGGGCGAGCGCGCCGTGGTGCCCGAAGAGTTCGCCGACCGGCCCACCCTGGCGCGCGACGACACCCTGGAAAAGGCCCTGCGCACCTTCGGCAAGGGCACCTACCGCCACTTGCCGGTGGTGGACAAGAACGGCCGCCTGGCCGGCTGGGCCGACCATGCGCGGGCCATGGAGGTCTACAATGAAAAGCTGGTTGCCGCCTCCATCGAGGAGCACAAATAGATCTCCAGAGCTTCAGTCCCTGCGCAGCGGGCATCAGGCCTTGCCGTCCTTTTCGTGCTCCTTGATCCACCTTTCCAGCTCCTGGCGGAAATGGGCGCCGCTGCTGGTGGCTTTTCCGGCCAGGTCCCTGAGGCTTCTGGCGTAGGATTTCAGCGCATCCCACGTCTGCTCGAAAATATCGCCGAAAACGAAAATGAAAGCGTCGATGGTTTCGATCAGAATCAGCTTCGCCTCCATGCCCGCCTCGCGCAGGCCTTCCTCGATGCCGAGCAGGATGGTGTTCATCATCTCACGGGCCTGATCGGCGCTCAGGCCGTCTTCCTCGATGGCCTTGCGCAGTTCCTCGCGGGCATAGTCCGGCAGGCCCTTGACGGCATCGGGGCCTTGCGCAGCGCGCTTCAGGGCCTCCTGCTTGTAGTCTTCCTGGCTTTTCATTGGTTCTCTCCCGTAATGGCCCCGCCTTTCAGCCGTTTTCCTTTTCTTCCTGCTTGGCCACGCCGACCATGGCCGGGCGCAGGACGCGGTCATGATGGGTATAGCCATCGGCCATGACCTGCACCACGGTGCCCGCCGGAGACTCGCTGGTGGGCACCTCGAACATGGCCTGATGGAAATGGGGATCGAATTTCTCCCCGTGCGGCGTGATCTTCTTGATGCCGTGACGCTCGAAGGTGTCAAGCAGCCCCTTGAGGGTCATTTCCACACCCTCGGCCAGGCTCTTGAGGAACTCCGATTCGCCGCGCTTTTCCTCCGGCACATGCTCCAGGGCGCGCGCCAGGTTGTCCGAGACGGTGAGCATGTCGCGGGCGAACTGGGCAGCGGCATAGCGCACCGCGTCTTCCTTCTCGCGCTCCAGGCGCTTGCGCAGGTTCTCCATGTCGGCGGCCAGGCGCAGAACCTTGTCCTTCAGCTCGCGGTTCTCCGCCTCCAGGGCTTGCAGCCTGCCGCCCTCGTCATCTTTCCCGGCATCGTGCCCGGAGGGAGCGGCCTGTGCTTCCTGCGCCTGCTGCTGCTGTGGCGCGGCAGAGCCCGCGGTGGCCGGATCGTCAGGCCGCGCCCAGCCGGATTGGTCCTGCATCTTTCGCGGTTTGTCCTGTCCCTTGTCCTTGTTCATGACATGTCCCTGTGGTTTTTCAATCATGTTCCCAAAAAGCGCGTGATGCGCTGAAACTCTTGCGAACAGATATCTGTATCCAGCGGGCAAAAATCAATGGGCAAAATCAGGAGAAAAGGCGGCTGATGGCGCGGGCGGTGTAGTCCACCACCGGGATGAGCCGGCGGTATTGCAGCCGGGTGGGGCCGATGATGCCCAGGACGCCGACCACGTCATGCTGGCGATCGCCAAAGGGCGAGAGGATGACCGAGGAGCCGGAGAGGGAAAACAGACGGTTTTCGCGCCCGATGAAGATGCGCACCCCCTCGCCCTCCTCGGCCAGGGAGAGCAGCTCGGAGACTTCGCGCTTTTCCTCCAGGTCCTCGAACAGCCTTTGCAGCCGCTCCAGATCCTCCTGTTCCTTGGCTCCGGCGATGAGGTTGGCCTGTCCGCGCACGATGAGGCGTTTTTCCTCCTCCGCCCCTTCCGTCCACACGGCAAGCCCGGCGGCCACCACCTCGGCCGAGAGTTCATCCAGTTCACGGCGCAGGCCGGCAAGCTCTTCGCGCATGTGCTCGGCAATGCGGCTCATGACCTGCCCGGCATACTTGGCGTTGAGATAGTTGGCGGCCCGCGTCAGGGAGGAATCGGGCAGGTCGGCGGGAATGCGCATGGCGCGGTTTTCCACGTTGCCATCCTCGCCCACCAGGATGACCAGGGCGCGCTCCGCCGAGAGGCGCACGAACTCCACCTGTTTCAGATGCGGATCGTGGCGCGGGGCCAGCACCAGCCCGGCGCAATGGGGCAGCCCGGAGAGAATGCCGGAGGCCTTTTGCAGGGCCATGTCCATGCCCTGGGCCGGGTCGATGTCCGCCAGATGGGCATCGATACGGGCCTGTTCATCGGGGTCGATGACCGCCTCTTCCATCACCGCATCGACGAAAAAGCGCAAGCCCTGCTGGGTGGGCATGCGCCCGGCGGAGGTGTGCGGCGCATAGATCAGCCCCAGGTCCTCCAGATCGGCCATGACGTTGCGCACCGAGGCAGGCGAAAGATTGATCGCCAGGGCGCGCGACAAGGTGCGCGAGCCGACCGGCTCGCCGGTGGCGATATAGGCCTCGACGAGCTGGCGGAAGATCTCCCGCGCCCGTTCGTTCATGTCCGCCAGCCTGGCCACCTGCTCCATTCATCGCCTCCCGTGTTCATGGTGCTTTCAATGTAGTCATTTCTCCCGCCCCGGCAAGCCCGGCATGGCGCGCCGCAGGCCGGGCGCGGATCTTTTCGCGCAGGGACGGGTATGCTAATAGGGGTGGCATGAAACAGATTATCGCACTCATGCTGACCGTGGCCGGGTTGCTGTTTGCCCCGGCCGCATCTGAGGCGCGCGGAGAGCGCCCCGGCCTGTTCGACTATTATGTTCTGTCGCTTTCCTGGTCACCCAGCTTCTGCCTGAGCAAGGCGGGAAAGAGGGCCGGCAGGCAATGCGCGCCGGGGGCGCGCAAGGGCTTCGTGCTGCATGGCCTGTGGCCGCAGTTCAAGCGCGGCTGGCCATCGCAGTGCCGCGGCGCGAAGCGTTTCGTGCCCGATGCGGTGATCCGCGATGTTCTGGATGTCATGCCGGGCAAGGGCCTGGTGATCCACGAATGGCGCAAGCATGGCACCTGCTCGGGGCTTTCCGCGCGGGCCTATTTCGGACTGGCGGAAAAGCTGTTTCGCAAGATCGCCATTCCGAAGGCCTACCGGCAGCCGGCCGCCCCCCTGGTGCGCAGCCCGCGGCAGATCGCGCAGGATTTCGCCCGCGCCAATCCGGGCATGACGGCGGACATGTTCGCCCCCGTGTGCCGCGGCCGGGGCGGACGGGCCCGGCTGGTGGAGCTCAGGGTGTGCTTCACGCCCACCGGGCATCCCTCCCGCTGCGGCGTCAACGAACGCGGCCAGTGCCGGGCGCGGCAGGTTGTGCTGCCGCCGGTGCGCTGAAAATAAATGCGCCGGGGATGAAAAACCCGCTTGCAAACCCGCCGCATGTGGATTAGAGAACTCTGCGTCGCCGCCTGCTCATGCAGCGGCTCACATCTTGGCCTGCGCCGGTAGCTCAGCTGGATAGAGCACCAGACTACGAATCTGGGGGTCGGGGGTTCGAATCCTCCCCGGCGCGCCATTTTTCGGGGCTTCTCTGCATATTGGTTTGCGGTCGAGAGGCTTGTAGATACCACGGAGATACCATCCGGATTCAGGATGGAAAGCCCCTGCGCTTCTTGAGAACGCATTCTTGCCATGTCTCCCAAGGGCTGCGCCCATGGAAGGGATAGGCATTGATCCTGCTTTCGTTCCACGTCTCCCGGATGTTTTCGACGCCCTCGGCCATCAGCTCCGGAAACCGCCTCTCGAACATCTGTAGCATCCCGAAACCTGCCTGTGATGCCACACACTCTGACGGTGGCTTGAAGAAGCAAGCGAGGCCCAGGTCCGTGATGCATTGCCGCAAGGCATTCTCGCGGACGAGGAAGGAGGGATCGGGCCAATGCCGCAGCTCCGAGCGGATGCCCTGCAGAATGCCGCGCCATGTCGTAGCCGTTTCCCGGGCATCGCGTGGCCGGGGGTTCAACCTCAGCAAATAGCCGGTATGGGTGTGGATGCACACGAACCAGGGGTGCCGGTATTGGCACATCCCCATCTGCCAGGGAGATGAAAGACCCGGCATTGCGACATGGAGTACATGGTCATGCCAAGCCG
>JALSNA010000290.1 GCA_026987255.1 Hyphomicrobiales bacterium
CGCACCACCTTGACCTCCAGCACCTGGGGCAACATCTTCGATCACGGCATCGACCTGATCCACCCGCCCTTCTGGTATGTGGCCTGGGGGATGGGCCTTCAGCGCGCCGGGCATCCCCTCGATGCGCGCACCTGGTGGATCGCCATCTGGGTCATCATCGCCGGGTATGTCCTGCAAAGGGTCATGGAGGGCATCGCCCTGGGCGCACTCAAGCTCGACATCCACACCTGGCGGCCCATCGATTCCTTCTTTCGCAAGATCACCGCCCGGCGCAATCCGAACCTGGTCATCCTGACCCTTTTCGCCCTCGTGGAGCGCCCCGACATCGGCCTGCTGGCGGTGGCCGCATGGACGGCCATCTGCCTGATCCTGCATGCTGTCCAGATCGTCCAGGCGCTGGTTCACAAGCGCCGCGCGGGACAGCTCGTCTCGTGGATGGAAAAGGAGGAGACATGAGCGCCGGGCTGATCATCAATCCGAAATCCGCCGGGCGCAACGAAAAAGGCCTGGCGCTGGCCCGCATGCTGGCGGACACTCCCGCACAGGTGGTGCTGCTGGAGCGTTTCGAGCAGCTGGGAGAGGCCCTGCGCGATTTCTCGCACAAAGGGATCAATGCCCTGTTCATCTCCTCCGGCGATGGCACCATCCAGGAAATCCAGACCCGCATCGCCGAGGATGCGGAGCTTTTCCCCACCCCTTTGGCCCTTGGCCTCTTGCCCCATGGCTCCACCAACATGACCGCCGCCGACATCGGCTTTCGCGATAGGAATCTGCGCCATCAGCGCGACTACATCCAGTTTGGCGGCTGGCGGGCCGGGCAGGCGCGAACCACCACCCGCCCGACCCTGCGGGTGGCCAATCCGGCCGATGGCAAGCCGCGTCACGGCATGTTCCTGGGGAGCGGAGCCATCGCCGCGGCCACCATCCATTGCCAGCGGGCCTTCAACGACAAGGGCGTGCGCGGCCAGCGCGCCGCCTTCGCCACCCTGATGAGCGCCTTGCGCAAGGCGCTGTTTTCCGCCCCCGCCTCACCGGACGATCCGGAGCGGCTGGACAGGCCCTTTCCCATGACCATCCGCCGCGGCGATGAAGTGCTCGCCGATGGGCTGCAACTGGCCATGCTGGCCACCACCTTGCGCAAGCTGGTGCTGGGGGCCAGGCCCTTCTGGGGCGGGGCGCAAGAGGGAACCATGCGCATCTCCATCTTCGGCCATCCGCCGCCCTCCTTGCCGCGCTGGCTGCCCTTCGTGCTCTATGGCCGCGAGACCCGCAGGATGCCGCCCTCCATGCAAAGCCTGTGCGCCGATGAAATCGCGGTGCGCACGCCATCGGGCTTCATTCTCGATGGCGAGGCCTTCGATCCGCCCGCCGATGCTCCCCTGCGCATCACCACCGGGACGGACTTCACCTACCTGCTGGGCTGAACCATGACGGAAGCACCCGCCACATTGCGCGATCTCATCGAGCGCCAGACGGCCCGGCCCGTCCAGGCACAGATCGCCGCCCTGGCCGATGCCGCGCGCGCCCTGCACGAAGGGGCGCAGGGCAAGGGCGTGCTGGCGGTGCTGGCCTATGGCTCCACCCTGCGCGGGGTGGACATTGCCGAGAGCCTCGCCGATCTCTATGTGCTGACGGAGGATTTCGGCGCCGTCAGTTCCCATCCCCTGGCGCGCATCGGCTGCCGTCTTGCCCCGCCCAATGTCCATTACCTGCAATTGGAGCACGAGGGGCGCACCCTTCGCGCCAAATATGCCTGCCTGCCGCTGGCCCAGTTTGCCCGCTGGATGCAAGGCGATACCGCCAACCCCTATTTCTGGGCCCGTTTCGCCCAGCCATGCCGCATCGTCTGGAGCCGCGATGAACAGGCCCGCGAGGCCACCATCGCCGCCCTGGCCCAAGCGGTGCGCACCATGTGCGCCACCGCCCGCGCCCTGGCCGGCCCCGGCGCGCACTGGCGCAAGGCCTGGGAGAAAGCCCTGGCGGCCACCTATGGCACCGAGCTGCGCCCGGAAGGGGCGGGCCGCGCCGGCGACATCGTGGCGCACAACGCCTGGTGGTGCGAGCAGACCTTCCGCCTGACCAGGGACGATCCGCCCGCCGCCGCCATCAACTGGCGCTGGCGGCGCATCAGCGGCAAGGCATGGTCCGTCATCCGCCTGACCAAGGCGGCCTTCACCTTCACCGGCGGCGCTGACTATATCGCCTGGAAGATCGAGCGCCATTCCGGCGTGCCCGTGAAGCTTTCCCCCTGGCAGCGCCGCCATCCATTGCTGGCCGCCATCTGGCTGGCCCCGCGCCTGTTGCGCAAGGGCGCGTTCCGCTAGCCGCCTGCCCCTTGCAATGGATCAATTGCCCGGCATGGAGCCGACGAAGGCGAACATGGCCAGCTCCATGGCCAGCATGAGCGCGGCCGAGCCTATCAGGATGATGCCGACGATGCGCAAGGCCCCGCCGCGGCGGAAAAGCACGATGCCGGAAATGCTCAGGAAAATGGCCAGGATGACAGCAAGCCAGATCATCAGGCAGCCTCCACGAAACCGGCCATGACCCGCTTGGTCCCGGCCTTGTCAAAGTC
>JALSNA010000291.1 GCA_026987255.1 Hyphomicrobiales bacterium
GCCCGGCCGCGGCAAGGTTGGGGCGCGCAAGATCAACGGCGTGACAGCCTGCAGGGCCGCGCCAGGGCGGAAAATCTCCCGTCTGGCGCCGCCTGCGCCAATTTCGTCCACGCCCAGCAGCTGCGCCTTTGCGCGCGTCTTGCCGATGCCGCCCCCGGCGGCGCGCGCCAGGGCCAGGATGACACAGGCCAGCAGCTGGTTGGCGCGGCCAAAAAGTGTCACCGGAACTTCGATGATGCTGCCCGCCGGCAGGCGCTCTTCGCCTTCGGCAAAGGGGGTGGCAATCACGAAAGGATGTGGCGCGCGTGGATAAAGCCGCATGACGGCGGCATCCTGCGGTGGCGGCGTCTCGATGAAATATTCATAGAGTTTGTCAGGCGCCATCCAGGATGGCAGGGTGCGCGGCGCGCCCTTGCGCCCCCGGCTCATCTCCTTCAGCTCGCGCCCGAGCAGCCCGCGCCACATGCTGCCAACAGCTTGAGGCAGGCGGCCTTCCGTGCGCAAGACAAAGCGCAGCCCATAACGGCCAATGGGCATCGCAGGCGGTTCCAGGGTCTTCATCATCCTACCCTTATGTCATGAAACGCCTCCCGTTGCGAGAGCATGAAGACCACGATATGCCCCAAGCGTGGCCAAAAGTCCGCCACCAGTCCAGCATCCGCCCGCTGCAAACAGGCGTTGCAGCTCCTATGCCAGCCAGCCTTGTAAAGAAAAGAAGTTCAGCCCAACCCCTTGAAATCATTGGCGACCCCGGCAGGATTCGAACCTGCGACCTACGGATTAGAAGTCCGTTGCTCTATCCAGCTGAGCTACGGGGCCTGATAAGGGTCAGTGGGTCCAGTTGCGCTTGCGGCCGAAGCGGAAGTTGTCGGCGTAGGACTTGCGCTTCGGGCGCGGATCGTGCTCGGGCAGGAGGCAATAGCTGATGCCGTGGGCCTCGGCATAGGCGATGGCCGAATCCTTGTCGGGGAAGGTGAGCTTTTCCTGCCGGGTCATGTCGGTCATGGTCGTCCAGCCCATGAGCGGATCGCGCCCGAAGGGGGCGGCGGGCTCGAAATCCAGCACCCAGTGTTCGCTGGCCGCCTTGCCCGACTGCATGGCATTCTTGGCCGGTTTGTAGATGCGCGCGCCCATGGCTCTTTCTCCCTTGCAGGGTTGCTCCCTGGTGAAATGGTCGGGGCGGCAGGATTTGAACCTGCGACCCTCTGCTCCCAAAGCAGATGCGCTACCAGGCTGCGCCACGCCCCGATGCTTTCACGCCTGCGCATCTCCATCAACTCTCTGAAGACCATCCCCAGCCAGCCACCCGT
Organism: Hyphomicrobiales bacterium; assembly: GCA_026987255.1. GTDB lineage: Bacteria > Pseudomonadota > Alphaproteobacteria > Rhizobiales > Aestuariivirgaceae > Thermopetrobacter. The sequence goes on from JALSNA010000291.1 coordinate 1,311, forward strand.
AGTGTCCCATGACCTGGGTGGTTGGCAGGGGATGAGGATGAACGCGCAAGCGTTTTAGAGATTCTCACCTGCGTGCATATCAGATTTTGCCTCCCAGAAGAATATCAAAAATCCAGCGGAATGACCCTTACCGGATCGCCCGCCTTGCAGGCCGGCGCATGGGGCTTGCGGATGATCAGGCCATCGGCCTCGACGAAGAGGCGCATCATGGCGCTGTCCTGGCGGGAGTAGGGAACGGCGCGCAGCGCGCCGGTTCGTTCATCCTCGATCAGGCGGCAGCGCAGGTGATCCTGGCGCATGTCATTGGCCGGAATCTCCGTCTCCAGGGTGGCGGTGATGGTGCGCCGGACATCGCGCGCCCCCAGCAGGGCGGCCATGAGCGGGCGCAGGAAGACCAGGGCGCAGACCAGCGCCGAGACCGGATTGCCCGGCAGGCCGAGAATGCGCTGGCTGTCCCGGCGGGCGAAGATCAGGGGCTTGCCCGGGCGCATGGCGATCTTCCAGAAGTCCAGCTCCACGCCGAGTTTGGCAAAGGCGTCCCGGGCATGGTCATGCTCGCCCACAGAGGCCCCGCCTATGGTCACCAGGACATCCGCATGCCGCCCCCGGTCGATGGCGGCGGCAATGGCCTCCGTATCGTCCGGAGCCAGGCCGAGGTCGAGCACATCGCCGCCGTGGGCGCGCACGAAGGCGGCCAGCCCATAGGAATTGGAGGCGATGATCTGATCATCGCGCGGGGTTTCGCCGGGCAGCACCAGTTCATCGCCGGTGGCCAGAATGGCGACAAGGGGTTTCTTGCGCACGACCAGATCCGGGCGGTTCATGGAGGCCGCCAGGTTGATCTGCCGCGCGCCCAGTTTCCGGCCCGGCTCCAGCAGCACCTCGCCATTGGCGAAATCCAGCCCCCTGGGGCGGATGAAATTGCCTTTCGGCGCGCCCTTGTGGATGGTCACGCGGTTGCCCTCGCGGGTGGCGTTCTCCTGCATGATGACGCAATCGGCGCCCTCCGGCACCGGCCCGCCGGTGAAGATGCGCGCCGCCTCGCCCGGGCCTATGGCGATGTCCAGGGCATGTCCGGCCGGGGCCTCGCCGGCGATGGTCAGGGTCACTGGCGTGTCGCGGACATCTTCGGCGCGCACCGCGTAGCCATCCATGGAGGAGGCATCGAAGGGCGGCTGGTCGCGGTTGGCGCGCACCTCCTCGGCCAGGATGCGCCCGGCCGCCTCCATGAGCGGCACGCGCTCGCCCGCCAGCGGCGAAACATCTTTCAGGATGCGCGCCCTGGCATCCTCGACGGGCAGCAGGCTCATTGGTTCTCCTTTGCGATGTAGTGGCCGGACTTGCCGCCCTTTTTCTCCAGCAGCCGGATATCGGTGATGCGCACATCGCGCTGCATGGCCTTCACCATGTCATAGATGGTGAGGCAGGCCACGGAGACGGCGGTGAGCGCCTCCATCTCCACGCCGGTCTTGCCATCGCACTGCACCGTGGCCTGCACGTGGATGCAGGCCTTGGCCTCATCCGGCGTGAAGGACACTTCCGCCTTGGTGATGGCCAGCGGGTGGCACAGCGGGATCAGCCCGGAGGTCTTCTTCGCCGCCATGATCCCGGCGATGCGCGCGGCGGCCAGCACGTCGCCCTTCTTCACCTGGTTGTCGAGAATGGCCTTCAGCACGTCGGCGCGCATGTGCACCACGCCGCCGGCGCGGGCGATGCGGCGGGTGATATCCTTCTCCGACACGTCCACCATGCGCGCCGCGCCGGTATCATCCACGTGGGTGAGTTTGTTCATGGGCTTGTCTCCTCGCCAAGCAGGAGTCTGGTGGCTTGCTCAACATCCCTTTGCCGCATCAGGGCCTCGCCGACAAGGAAGGCCTTTGCTCCGGCGTCCTTCAGGAGGCGAATGTCGGCGGGGGTGAAGATGCCGCTTTCGGCGACGATGAGGCGCTCCGGCGGGATCATGGCGGCCAGTTCAACCGTCGTGTCAAGTCTTGTCTCGAAGGTTTTCAGATTGCGGTTGTTTATGCCTATCAGGGGGGTGCGCAGTTTGAGCGCGCGGGAGAGCTCGCGGCCATCGTGGCTTTCCACCAGAACGTCCATGCCCAGCTCCATGGCGGCCATTTCCAGCTCGGCGGCCAGAACATCGTCGATCATCGCCATGATCAGCAAGATGGCATCGGCGCCCATGGCGCGGGCCTCGAAGACCTGATAGGGGTCGAGCATGAAATCCTTGCGCAGCACCGGCAGGCAGGTGGCGGCGCGCGCCTGTTCCAGATAGCGCGGCGCGCCCTGGAAGAAGGGGGCATCGGTGAGCACCGACAAACAGGCAGCGCCCCCGGCCTCATAGGCGCGCGCCAGGGCAGGGGGATCGAAATCATGCGGCCGGATGAGGCCCTTTGACGGCGAGGCCTTCTTGATCTCGGCGATCAGGGCGGGCCTTGCCGATTGCGCTGCCCTGTGCAGGGCGCGGGCAAAACCGCGCGGCGCCTCTTGCGCCCCGATGCGCTCCATGAGGCTTGCGGCCGGCACGGCCTGGCGCGCCTGGGCCACCTCCTGGCGCTTGCTTTGGGCGATCTTGCTCAGGATGTCGGACATGCCTCAGGTGCTTTGTGTGTTGGAGATGTCAACCAGCTTGCTCAGCGCCGCCAGGGCCGCGCCCGAATCGATGGAGCGGGCGGCCAGTTGCGCGCCTTCGGCGATGTCCGACGCCTTGCCGGCCACCACCAGGGCGGCTCCCGCGTTCATCAGCACGGCGTCGCGGTAGGCGTTCTTCTCGCCCTCCAGCACGGCGCGCAGGGCCGCGGCGTTGGTCTTTGCATCGCCGCCCCTGATGTCCTCGAACGTCCAGCGCGACAGACCGGCGTCCTCCGGGGTGATTTCGAAGCTGGTGATCTCGCCGTCCTTCAGTTGCGCAACCCATGTGGTGCCGGTGGGGGTGATCTCGTCCAGACCGCCTTCGCCATGCACCACCCAGGTGGCCTCGCAGCCCAGGGCCTTGAGCACATGGGCCAAGGGCTCCACCCACTGGCGCGAGAAAACACCGGTGAGCTGGCGGCGCACCCCGGCCGGGTTGGACAAGGGGCCCAGCAGGTTGAAGATGGTGCGCGTGCCCAGCTCCACCCTGGCCGGGCCGACATGACGCATGGCGGCATGGTGGGCGGGGGCGAACATGAAGCCCACCCCGGCCTTTCGGATGCAGCGCCCTATCAGTTCCGGGCCGGTCTCGATGTTGACGCCCAGGGCCATGAGCACATCGGCCGCGCCCGATTTCGACGACAGGGCGCGGTTGCCGTGCTTGGCCACCGGCAGCCCCGCACCGGCGGCCACGAAGGCCGAGGCGGTGGAGATGTTGTAGGAGCCGGAGGCATCGCCGCCGGTGCCGACGATGTCCACCGCATCATCCGGGGCCTCGACGGGCAGCATGCGGGCGCGCATGGTCTCCACCGCCCCGGTGATTTCCTCCACCGTTTCGCCGCGCACCCTCAGCGCCATGAGAAAACCGCCGATCTGGGCCGGGGTGGCCTCTCCGGCCATCATGATATCGAAGGCCTCGCGGGCCTCCTCGCGGCTCAGGGGCCGGCCCTGCGCCACCTTGCCGATGAGGGGTTTCAGATCGGACATGGATGCCTCCTTGAAATCAGCTTTCCGATGCAAGGGCGAGAAAATTGCGCAACAGCTCGTGGCCGTATTGCGTGGCGATGCTCTCGGGATGGAACTGCACCCCGTGGATTTCATGCTCGCGGTGGCGCACCCCCATGATGACGCCATCCTCCGTCCGGGCGGTGATGGTCAGCTCCTCGGGCAGGCTGTCGCGCTCGATGATGAGCGAATGATAGCGGGTGGCGATGAAAGGCGAGGGCAGGGCGGCGAATATGCCCTCGCCGCCGTGATGGATTTCGGATGTCTTGCCGTGCATGAGCACATCGGCGCGCACCACCCGCCCGCCGAAGGCCGCGCCGATGGACTGATGCCCCAGGCAGACCCCCAAAAGCGGCACACGGCCGGCCGCGGCGCGCACCAGATCGACACAGATGCCCGCCTGCGCCGGGGTGCACGGGCCGGGCGAGAGCACGATGGCCTTTGGCTGGAGAGCCAGGGCATCGGCAACGCTGATGGCGTCGTTGCGCACCACCTTGCAGCTGGCCCCGATATCGCCGATGAACTGCACCAGGTTGTAGGTGAAGCTGTCGTAATTGTCGATCAGCAGAATCATTGTCCGCGCCTCCCCGATCCGGCAAAGCGGGCTGCCTCCTCGGCGGCGCGAAACAGCGCCCTGGCCTTGTTGACGCATTCGGCGGCCTCGTTCTCGGGCACCGAATCGGCGACGATCCCGGCTCCGGCCTGAACGTGCATGCGCCCGTCCTTGACGATGGCGGTGCGCAGCACGATGCAGGTATCCATCTCCCCGGTGGCGGAGAAATAGCCCACGCAGCCGGCATAGGGGCCGCGCTTGTGGCGCTCCAGCTCGTCGATGATCTGCATGGCCCGCACCTTGGGCGCGCCGGAGACCGTGCCGGCCGGGAAGCCTGCCATGAGGGCATCGATGGCGTCATGGCCCGCGTCCAGCTTGCCCTCGACGTTGGAAACGATGTGCATCACCTGGCTGTAGCGCTCGATGATGAACTGATCGGTGACCTTCACCGAGCCGGTGCGCGCCACCCGGCCGACATCGTTGCGGCCCAGATCGAGCAGCATGAGATGCTCGGCCAGCTCCTTGGGGTCGGCCAGCAGATCGGCCTGCAGGGCCTCGTCCTCCTCGCGGGTGGCGCCGCGCGGGCGGGTCCCGGCGATGGGCCGGATGGTCACCGTGTCGTCACGCAGGCGCACCAGGATTTCCGGCGAGGAGCCGATGAGCGAGAATCCGGCGAAATCCAGATAATAGAGGAAAGGCGAAGGATTGATGCGCCGCAAGGCCCGGTAGAGGGCAAAGGGCGGGAGGGGAAAATCGGTCTCGAATCGCTGCGAGAGCACCACCTGGAAGATGTCCCCGGCGCGAATGTAGTCCTTGGCGCGGCGCACCATCTGGTGATACGCGTCTTCCGGCGTATTGGACACCGGCGCGGGAATGGCCACCTCCTCTTGCGCCTCGTGCAGCATGGCGGCATCGAGTGGCCGCGAGAGAGCCTCCACCACCTCCTCCAGGCGCCCCTGGGCCTGCTGAAAGGCGGCTTGCGCACTCACCTCCTGGCGCGGCCAGACGGGAGTGATGACCACCACCTCGTCACGCACCGCATCGAAGATGGCCATGATGGTGGGGCGGATCATCAGGGCGTCGGGCAGCCCCAGGACATCCGGGTTGGGCGCGCCGATGTCCTCCATCTGGCGCACCATGTCATAGCCCATGTAGCCGAACAATCCGGCGGCCATGGGCGGCAGATCGCGAGGCAGATCGATGCGCGTCTCGGCCAGAAGGGCGCGCAGGGAATCCAGCGGCGGCGCCTCCTGGCGCACGAAGGGGCCATCCACACCGGCCAGCGCCTGGCGGTTGATGAAGGCCTCGCCGTCCTGCACCTTCCACACCAGATCGGGTTTCAGGCCGATGAGCGAATAGCGCCCGCGCACCGCCCCGCCCTCCACCGATTCCAGCAAGAAGGCATGGGGCGAGCCGGCGCGCAGCTTGAGGAAGGCCGAAACCGGCGTCTCCAGATCGGCCACCAGGCGGGTGTGCACGACCTGCGGGCGGCCCGCCTCATAGGCCTCGGCGAAAGACTGCGGAACGGTATCTGCGCACATGGCGTCCCCTTACTGTCCGTTGCCGGTGATGCGGGCCCAGACCGCCTTGTTGATCTTGACGCCGAATTCCTTCTGCAGGGCGGCCAGGTATTGCGCCGTCATGTCCGAGCTGATGCTCTGGGCCAGCACCTGGCGGATGGCGCGCACCTCGGTGGATTTTTCATCCATCTGTGGCGGCGCCAGCGGGATGGACTTGATGACCAGGGCGGTATCGCCATCGAGGGCCACCGCATAGCCATTCTCCGCAGCGGCGAAGAGGGCGCGCACCGCGGCGGTCGGGAAATCCTCGCGCGCATCGGTGCGCTTGATCTGGGTGAGGGTTTTCACCGTGCCGCCAGCCTCTTGCGCCAGCTTGGCGAAATCGGCTCCCGCTTCGGCCCTTTTCTTCAGCTCCCTGGCCTTGGCCAGCAACAGCTCGGCCAGTTTCTGCTTCTTCCACAGCTTGACGGCCTTGTCGCGGACCTTGTCCAGCGGCTGAATGGTGGCCGGCTTGACATCGCGCACGTCGAACCACACGAAGCCGTCGTCATTGGTGGGGATGACATCGTTGTCCACCCCGACAGCGCTTTCGAAGGCGGCCTTGAGCAAATCGGCGGCGGCGGGCAGCTTGACCGGCTTGCCCTTTTCGTCCTGGCCATTGGCGGCCAGATAGGGGGTGATGGTCTCCTTCAGCTTCAGCGCCTTGGCGATGTCGTCCAGGGATTGGCCACCGGCGCGGGCGTCTTCCACCTTGTCATGGATTTCCAGCGCCAGATCCTTGGCCTTTTCCAGCTTGATCTTGTCCGCGATCTCGTTTCTGACCTCATCGAGGCTCCTGGTATGGCCCGGCTCGATCTTGGTGACCCGCGCCAGGGAGACCGAAAGCGCCCCTTTCAAAGGCCTGGAGATTTCGCCTTCCTTGAGGCTGAAAATGTCCTTGGCCAATTGCGGATCGGGATAATTGTCGCGGGTGAAGGTCCCCAGTTTCAGATCCGCATCGCTCAGGCCCTTGGCCCTGGCCAGGTCCGCCCAGGTGGTCTTGTTGTTTTTCAGATCTTCGGCGGCCTTTTTCGCCTCTTCTTCATTGGCGAAGACGATCTGCTCCACGGTGCGCCGTTCCGGCGCGCCGAAGGCGTTCTTGTGGGCCTCGTAATAGGCCTTGATTTCGTCATCGGTGACCTTGACGCGCGCCTTCAGATCCTGTGGCAGGGCGGTAAGAACGGCGATCTGGCGGCGCTCGGGCAGGGCAAAGAGGGCCTTGTGGCTGTCATGGAAGGCCTTGAGCTCCTCCGGGGTGGGATCGGGCACGCTCACCGCGCTGGCCGGAATGCGGAAGAATTGCGCATCGCGCGCGCCATGACGGTGCAGATAGACCAGCTTGACCTCGGATTTGGGCGCCTTGACCCCGGCTGCGATGGCGGCCAGCAGGCGGGCGCGCATCAGGCCCTGTTTTTCCTCGCGCAGGAACTGCGCCTCGGAGATCCCGGCATTGGCCAGCATGGAGCGGAATTTGTTGACATCGAAGGTGCCGGTCAGCCCCTGGAACTCCTTCATCCGGGCGATGCGGTCGGCAATGAACTTGTCGGACAGGGCCAGCTTGAGCCGCTTGGCGGCCTCCGAAATGGCGGCATTCTGGATCAGTGAGGCCAGCACCTGCCGGTCCATGCCCATCTGGCGGGCCTCGTCGGGGGTGATGGGCTTGCCGAGCTGCCGCGAAAGGCGGTTGAGCTGGTTGCGGAAGGTCTGCTGGAACTGGCCGACGGTGATTTCACTATCGCCAACGCTGGCCAGGGTGTCGGTGCGCTTGCCGCGGAACACGTCCGATATGCCCCAGACGGCGAAGCTGGCGGCCAGCAGGCCGATGAAGATCTTGGCGACAATTCCGCCCGCCTTGCTGCGCATCACGGTCAGCATGTGTTTCCCGTCCTTTTGCTCTGGATGCCTTCCGGCATCATAGGAATCGCGTCATTCAAGCGCAAGCGCGCCCTGGCCCCTTCATCAGCGCTGCGCCGGTGTGCTAAAAGCCGCCTGAACTGGCGCGGGGCAGGTTGGCTTGCGTCTCGTCCACCTGCTGTAATCAAGAACCGGCGGCAAGGCAAACAACAAATTGGCAACAGAAGCCGAAAGCCGCTTGAAAAAAGAAGAGAGGAAGCACATGCCGAAAACGAAATTTCCGCCGCTGGCGGCCGGCAACTGGAAGATGAACGGAACGCTGGCGTCGCTGAAGGAGACGGAAAAGCTCATGCGGATGCTCGATGGCAAGAGCCCGGCATGCGATGTCATGATCTGCCCGCCCTTTACCCTGCTCTTTCCCATGGGCGAGCAGCTGGGCGATTCGATCATCGCCATGGGCGGCGAGGATTGCCACTGGGAGCCTTGCGGCGCCCACACCGGCGACATCGCGGCGGAGATGATCGCCGAGACCGGAGCCAGCGCATGCATCGTCGGCCATTCGGAGCGCCGCGCCGATCATGGCGAAACCGACGAGATCGTCAGCAAGAAGGCGGCGGCCGCCCATCGCGCCGGGCTGACCGCCATTGTCTGCATTGGCGAGACCATCGAAGAGCGCGAGGCGGGCAGGACCCTGGATGTCATCTCCACCCAACTGAAAGGCTCTGTGCCGGATGGCTCCAACGCCGCCAACACCATCATCGCCTATGAGCCGGTCTGGGCCATAGGCACCGGCCACACCCCGACCACGGAGCAGGTGGCCGAGGTGCATGCCCATATCCGCAAGGAGCTGGCCGGGATCGTGGGCGAAGAGGAGGCCCAGGGGATGCGCATTCTCTATGGCGGTTCGGTCAAGCCGGGCAATGCCGCGCAGCTCATGGCGGTGGAGAACGTCAACGGCGCCCTGGTGGGCGGCGCATCGCTGAAGGCGGAGGACTTCTTCGGCATCATCGAGGCCGCCTATCTGTAAGGCGCGCCATCCGCCTTTGCCGTTGCAACGGGGGGCGAATGGCGCTACATGAAGCGCCAAGCACAGTTTTCGCCCGCGCTCTTCTCCCTCGCCGGGGAGGGCGCGCGGGCGCTTTTGCATGAGGCGCACATGATTACCGTCATCCTGGTGATTCACCTGATCGTCACCATCGCCCTGGTGGGCGTCATCCTGTTGCAGCGCTCCGAGGGCGGCGCGCTGGGCATCGGCTCGTCCTCGTCCGGTTCGCTCTTTACCGCCCGTGGCGCCGGCAATGCCCTGACGCGCGCCACCGCCATTCTGGCGACGGTATTCTTCATCACCTCCATCACCCTGACCATCCTCTCGGTGCGCGCCGAAAAGCCCGGCTCGGTCTTCGATGCCGCCAACGGCACCGGGGGAGCTGCGCAAACACAACAGGCCCCGGCTCCGGCCCCGGCCAAACCCGCCGCGCCCAAGGGCCCGCAAGTCCCCGTCAAGCCCTGAGGTGAAGAGGGCTGTCTCTTTGTGCACGGAAGTGCGTCGCGCCGGCCCGCGC
>JALSNA010000292.1 GCA_026987255.1 Hyphomicrobiales bacterium
CGGCGGCCCTGTCGCTGGCGGCGGCGGTGCTGTGGCTGAAGGTGGACACCAATCCGGCGCGGATGATCAATCCGGAACTGGATTTCCGCCAGGACTACCAGCGGCTGACCGGCGCCTTTCCGCAACTGGACAATTCCTTTGTCGCCCTGGTGGAAAGCGCCGATGCGCAGGAGATGCGCGCCGCTGCCCTGGCGGTGGAGCAATCCTTCCGGGCCCGGCCCGATCTGTTCTCCCATGTCTTTGCGCCGGAGCTTTCGGCGATGTTTCGCGATTACGGGGCGCTGTGGCTGCCGGAAGAGAAGGTGCGCGCCCTCACGGGGCGCATCGCGGCGGCGGCGCCCATGCTCAAGGCGCTGGCGGCACGGCCCGGCCTGGATGGCCTGGCGGGGCTTGTGGCGGGCATGAAACCGGCCATCGCGGCCCGGCGCGCGCCGCCCATGCTGACGGACTTTTTCTCCCGCATGGGCGATACGGTCATCGGCGCGCTCAAGGACCGCCCGGTGGTTTTCGACTGGCGCAAGCTGGGTGGGAATGCGCCCATGGAGCCCCCGGCGCGCTATGCCATCATCGTCAAGCCGAAGCTGGATTTCTCCGCCCTCGACCCGGCCGCCAGGGCCATGGCGGAAGCGCGGCGCATCGTTCACGATCCGGAGATCACCGGGCGCGGCAGGACGCGCGTGTGGCTGACCGGGGAGGCGGCGATGAACGCCGAGGAGTTCGAGACGGTGACTTCCGGGGCCGTGCTGGCGGGGCTTGCCTCCCTGCTCATCGTTTCCGTGGTCATCGTGCTGGGGCTTCCGGCCAAGCGCATGGTGCTGCCCGCCCTGGCGCTGGTGGTGCTGGGATTTGCCGTCAATGCCGGCTTTGCCACCCTGGCCATCGGCAGCCTGAACATGATCTCGGTGGCCTTCGCGGTGCTGTTCATCGGGCTGGGAGTGGATTACGCGGTGCATTATCTGCTGCGCTGGGCGGAGGAGGCCCGCCGCGGGCACGTGCCGGCTCAGCCGGTGCGCGCCGCGGCGGCCGGGGTGGGCCCGGCGCTGGCGCTTTCGGCCCTGACCACCATCTTGGGCTTTCTGGCCTTTTCACCGACGGATTTTGCCGGCATGGCGCAATTGGGGATCATTGCCGCGGGCGGCATCGCCATTGCCCTGATTGGCGCCCTGACGCTCATTCCGGCCCTGATCCGGCTGCTGCCCTGTCCGGAGCGCTGGAAGGTGCGGCCAGGTGAGGAGCATCTGTTGCGCCGCAACCGGGTTTGGCCGCATTGGCGGCGCATCCTGACCATCGGGGTGCTGGCGGCGGCGGCGGCATCGCTGATCGTGCTGCCCAAGGTGCGCTTCGATGGCGATCCGGTGAACCTGAAGGATCCGTCTTCACCGGCGGTGATTGCCTTCAACCGCCTTTTGGAGGACGATCCGGGGCTGGTCTATGCGCTCTCGGCCCTGGCGGCGGATGAAGCACGGGCGGAGCGGCTAAAGAAGCGGCTGGCCGCATTGCCCCAGGTGGGGAAGGTGCGCACGGTGACGGATTTCCTGCCGGCCGGGCAGGGGCGCAAGCTGGCCCTGCTGCATGGCCTGAAAGGGCAGATTCCGCAAAGGGTCCGCATGGGGCGCAATCTGGGCGAGACGGCGCGGCTGCGGGCTCTGTCGGCCCTGTCGCGCAGTTTGCGCGATATTGCGCGCATGCAGGGGGCCGGGGCCACCTTGCGCAAGGCGGCCTTGCGGCTGCATCGCGCCATCGATCTGTTCTTGGCCGAGAAGGGCGGGCAGAAGGGGGCTGCGGCGCAGCTGGAGCGGGCCATGTTCATCCGCCTGCCGGAGCTGGTTTCGCAATTGCGAAAGCTGGCCAATGCGCCGCGGATCACCATTGCCTCCATGGATGCCGGCTTGCGAAGGTGGTATGTGGCGCAAGACGGGCGCTGGCGGGTGGAGATCAGCCCCAGGGGCGCGCTGGACAGCGAGGCGGCCATGGCGGATTTCGCCGCCGCGGTGCGCGCCGCGGCCCCGCACGCCACCGGCGCGCCGGTGGAGATCACCGGAGCGGCGAGGGTGGTCTCCAGGGCCATGCTCATGGCCACCGGTCTGGCGCTGACGGCGGTGCTGCTGACGGTGCTTGTGGTCATGCGCTCGCTGCGCGCCACGGTGCTGGTGCTGGCGCCCATCGTGCTGGCGGCGGTCTTGCTGTGCGCCTATACGGTGGTCTTCAACGCGCCGTTCAACTTTGCCAATGTCATCGTCATCCCGCTATTGCTGGGCCTGGGGGTGGATTCGGCCATTCATTACGTGCACCGGGCGCGCATTGAGGCGGCGGGCGCGCAGCTGGAGCACACATCGACGCCGCGGGCGGTGGTCATCTCGGCGCTGACCACCATAGGCTCTTTCGGCACCCTGTGGCTGACGCCGCACCGGGGCATGAGCTCCATGGGCGAGCTGCTGACGGTCTCGGTGGGGCTGACGCTGCTGACCACCCTGGTGGTGCTGCCAGAACTGATCGGCTGGACCACAAGGCGAAAGAACGCAGGCGGCGGGCTTGACCGGAGAGGGCCGGGGCGTCCATAA
>JALSNA010000293.1 GCA_026987255.1 Hyphomicrobiales bacterium
ATAAAGAGGGATGGCAGATGCAGGATTTAGGCAAAATATCAGCTTTCTTTCGTCCGCAGGCAATACCTGAAGGTATTGGCAAGGGCGAAAGGACGCTGATATGCAGCATAAATCCTGCAGATGCCGTTCAAATTTATGGGTCCTGACCCTAGGGTCTGTTGACGTTTGCCAGGTCGCACCGGCGCTGGCGAAAATTGCGGCCAGCGTGATGAATTTGACCGCAGCGATCGTCCGATCGGAAGGGAAAATTCGCGCGCTGGGGGCAATTTTCGCCGCGTCCCTTGCGGGATTTCGCCAAAATTCACCATTGCGGCGCAAATTTTGCTTGAAAGGGGATCACCCTGTCTGCACAAAATTGGCTGGCACTGGTGAATTTTGAGCTGAAACCGGTGTGACCTGGCAAACGTCAACAGACCCTAGGGTCTTCGCCGGCGGGGAGAGACAGCGGCCTGGCCGCGTCAGGGAAGGATATCTTGTTGCGCAGCGTCCTGACAGAGAGGGAAATCCGTCTCATGCGCCGGATTCCGCTGTTTTCCGGCCTCGACGAGGCCGATTTCCACGCCGTTCTGAAGAACGCCATGCCGAAGGATTTTCCGCGTGGCAAGATGCTCTTCCAGCAGGGCGACAGGGCCGATTGCTTCTATATCATCCTCGATGGCCTCATCAAGATCACCCGCCAGCATCCCGATGGCGACGAGGTGGTCATCGGCGTCTTCGGCCCCGGCAAGATGGTGGCCGAGATCGCCATGTTCGTCGGCGGGCGCTATCCGGCCTCCGGCGAGGTGGTGGCCGATTCGCGGCTTTTGCCGGTGCTCTCCTCCAGCTTCAAGGCCGCCATAACCGAAAACCCCGATCTGGCCATGGGCATGCTGGCCTCCACCTCGCGCCGGGTGCGCGATCTGGTCGAGGAACTGGAGCACATCAAGGGCCAGACCGGCGCCCAGCGGGTGGCCGATTTCATCGTCGGCCTGTGTCCCGAGTGCGACGACAATTGCGCCGATATCGACCTGCCCTATGAAAAGGGCCTCATCGCCGCCCGCCTCGGCATGAAGCCGGAGAGCTTCTCGCGCGCCCTCAAGCGTCTGCGCCAACTCGGCGTGGAGATCCAGCGAGATCATGTCAGGGTGGCCAACATCGAACTGCTCAACCACTTCGCCATCACCGGCGAGACCGCCCTTTAGGCTCAGGACTCAATGGCTGGTGCCGGCCGAGAAGGTGATCTTGTTGTAGACATTGTATTTGCCCACCGGCTTGGACATGGGAATGCGCTTGATTTCCCTGAAGGTCTTGGCATCGAAGACGATCACCGCGCCATCCTTTTCCCACACCGAGACCAGGGCATATTTGCCGTAGCGGTCGAACTCCACGTGCGCCACCGTCTTGCCCGGCGCCGGGTTGAGCGTCTTCACGATCTTCAGCGTCCGCTTGTCGATGATGTGCATTTCGTCGCGGTGCGGGCCGAAGAAGACATCGGCCCAGGCATAGGGGGTCTTTTCATGCGAGCGCATGAAGAAGCCCGGCCCGTCCGTCTTGATGGTCTTGACGATGGACCAGTCGTCCATGGCGATGATGGTGATTCTGCCCTGCGCCAGGTTGGGCGTGGCCATGACCGGCCGCCCCCGCCACGTCCAGGTGATGCCGGAGCCCAGGTGCGGCAAACCGGAGATGGGAATGCGCGCGATCACATCGCCGCTGTCCACGTCCACAACGATGGCCCCCTTCATGCCGCGCGAGGAGCCCAGCAGGTGACGGTAGCTCTGATCGAAAAAGAAATCGTCCAAAGGCTCCGGCAGGCGCACCCGGCGCAGGGCGAACAGCCGCTTGCCCGCCTCCCTGGCCCTGGCATCGGTGGAGATTTCCCACAGCTCCGGGGCATCCTTCAGCGCCGCCATGAAGCTCTTGCGCCCGCGCGCCTGATAGACGGCGGAAACACGGGAACTGATCCCGTCCATGGACACCGCCGGGATGATCTTCTTCACCGTCAGATCCCGCGCCGAGAGCAGCACCAGATTGTGCGGCAGGTAGTTGGCCACCGCAATGGTCTGGCCATCGGAGCTCATGGCGATGTTGCGGGTGTTGATCCCGGCGCGCACCTCGGCCAGCGCTTTCAGGGTATAAAGGTCATACTTGGTGATCCAGCCATCGCGCGACTGGAAGAAGACATAGCGCCCATCGGGGCTGAACTTCGGCCCGCCATGCAGGGCGAAATGGGTCTTGAAGCGCGCCAGCCGCCTGAAGGTGTCGCCATCGAGGATGGAGACATGGTGATCGCCCGATTCCACCACCACGAAGAGGTTGAGCGGATCGGCGGCAAAGATCGGACGGGTGAGAGATTCATCCGTGCGCGCCAGGATCTTGCGCGTCTGCGCGATCTGCTTTGCCCCCCACCTTGGCACCCGCGGCAAGGGCGTATAGACCAGCTTCACCAGCGCGGCGATCTGCGCCTTGCTCAGGATTTTGCCAAAAGACGGCATCTGGGTCGAGGCCCGCCCCTGGGCGATGACCTTGGCCGCCGATTTCCTGCGCAGCCGGTGCAGGTTCTGCGGCAAGA
>JALSNA010000294.1 GCA_026987255.1 Hyphomicrobiales bacterium
AAGCGCTGCGAGGCGCTGTTGAGGCAAGCCGAGGCGCGCATCGAAAAGATCACCCTGGACAAGGACGGCAAGCCCACAGGCAGCGAGCCGCTGGACGTGGAGAAATGAGAATCGCGGCGCATCGGGAGCGGCCCCTGGACGCCACCTGCTGATCAGAGGGGCAATTTCATGGCCTTTTTGTAGAACTTGATGAACTTGGGCACCAGGAAGGACGAGAACAGCCTGGCCATGTTGCGCACATCCTTCTCCGGCAGCCCGCTGCCGCTGATCAGCACGGCCTTCATGATGTTTGCGCCCTTGGAGGTGATCATCGCCTTGGAAAAGTTGCTCTTGCGGTTCCACAGGTTGATGGCCTCCCATGGCAGGCGTTTCTTGCCATGGGCATAGATGAAGGTGACGGTGCCGGCCTTGTTCACGCCCGCGCCCATCAGCCGCCCTTCCGACTTGAAGAACACCAGCCCCGGCGTCTTGGCGCTGGTGCGCACGCTGCCATAGCCCTCCGCCTTCAGCAGGGCCATCAGGTCCCTTGGGGTGAATTTCTTCAGACAGCTCATGCACGCCCCTATGACCGGCTTGGCGGTGGGCTGAAAAGCGCTCTGCTGGGCGCTGGCGGCGGACATCTGGGCGGCAATGAGAAGGGTGGCGGTTGCGACAGTGGGCAAAAAACGGCGCATGTGTCATGATTCCTTGTTGAAGTCAGCCCACCCTCTTAAGGGAACCATGCCAAAAATTGGTGAGTATTGCAAACTTTCTGTCCCCGCTTGCGCCAGGCGTGGTCAGAACAGGCCAAGCTGGCGCATGGCCTCGGCGCTGATGATGGCCGCGCTCATGGCCAGGTTGAGCGAGCGCATGCCCCGCCGCATGGGGATGCGCACCCTTGCGGCGGCCTGCGCACCGACATCATCGGGCACACCGGCGCTTTCGCGCCCGAACAGGGTCACATCATGGGGCCGGAAGGTGAAGTCCGGCAATTCAACCGCTGCTGCCGTGCTGGCCAGGACGATGCGGCGGCCTTCCATGCGCCTTTGGAAGTCCGCCCAGCAGTCATGGCGGATGAGCGCCACATGATCGAGATAGTCCATCCCGGCCCGGCGCAGGGCGGCGTGGCTCCAGGGAAAGCCGGCCGGCTCGATGATGTGCACATCGAGGCCGAAACAGGCCCCCAGCCGCGCAATGGCCCCGACGTTGGCGGCAATGTCGGGCTGATACAGGGCGATGGCAAAGGGCGTCATGGCCTTGGGCATGTCAGGATGGGACAATGGCGCGGCGGCCCCTTACAGATCGTATTTTTTCCACAGGGCGTTCTCGCCCAGGGTCTCGATGAAGGCCGCGTGGGCCTTTCTGTCCGCCTCGCTCAGCGGCGAGGGCAAGGGGCTGGGCCGTTGCATGGTCCCTGGCCCGCCCGCCGCCGCGGGCATGTTGCCCCGCGCCGGGCCCGATCCTTCCTCCACCAGTGACAGGCCGATCTGGCGCCCGCCGATGAGCTCCAGATAGACCCCGGCCAGCAACTGCGCATCGAGCAGGGCGCCATGCAGCTCGCGGCCGGAATTGTCCACTCCGTAGCGCTTGCACAGGGCATCGAGGGTGTTCGAGGCCATGGGATGCTTGCGCCGCGCGATCTGAAGGGTGTCGATGCAGCGCTCCTTGGGGATCTGATGGGCTTCCATGCCCAGCAACTTCAGCTCCCAGTTGAGGAAGCCGCGGTCGAACTCGGCATTGTGGATCACCAAAGGCGCATCGCCGATGAAGCCGAGAAACTCTTCCGCCACCTGGGCGAACACCGGCTTGTCGCGCAAAAACTCTTCGGTCAGACCATGGACCTTCACCGCGCTTTGCGGCACGTCGCGCTCCGGGTTGATGTAGACGTGAAAGACCTCGCCGGTGGGCAGGTGGTTGCGCAGCTCCACCGCCCCGATCTCGATCACCCTGTCGCCCTCCTGGGGCTTGAAGCCGGTGGTTTCGGTATCCAGTGCAATCTCGCGCATGTCCTACTCGTATGGCTTGAAATGCTTCGACAGCTTCAGCCCCTGGCGCTGGTAATGGGAGCCGATGTCCTGGCCATAGACGAAATCGGGCGTCTCGCTCAGCCGCTCATAGACCAGCCGCCCGATGATCTGGCCATCTTCGAGGATGAAGGGCACCTCGTGCGAGCGCACCTCCAGCACCGCTTTTGCCCCCTCGCCGCGCCCGGAAGAATGGCCGAAACCGGGATCGAAGAAGCCTGCGTAATGCACCCGGAACTCGCCCACCAAAGGGTCGATGGGGGCCATTTCGGCGGCATAATCGGGCGGCACCCGCACCGCCTCCTTGGAGGCCAGGATGTAGAACTGATCCGGCTCCAGCACCAGGGATCCGCGCTTGCAGATGGGCTCCCAGTAATCGGCCGGATCGAGCAGGCCGGGTTTGTCCACGTCGATCAGCCCCGAATGGCGCTTGGCGCGATAGCCCACCGGGCGCGAGATGTCGCCGCTGGCCAGATCGACGCTCAGCGCCAGCCCGCCTGCGATGTCGGCCTCGCCGCTGGTCACCAGCGGCTCCTCGGCATGGAG
>JALSNA010000295.1 GCA_026987255.1 Hyphomicrobiales bacterium
GGGATTTTGACAAGCATCATTTTTCCGCCAAGGCGCGCAGCTGACGCAGGAGGGTGCGCACGCCGCGCAGCCGCGCCTCCATGTTCTCCCAGTTGCGCTTGACCACCAGTTTCATGTCCGGGCGCAATTTGGCCAGGGCGCCCTGTTCGTTGATCCAGGCCACAAGAGCGGCCGGATCGGGGAAGGTGTCGCGGTGAAAGCCGATCACCGCCCCCCTGGCCCCGGCATCCAGAGAGGCCACGTTGGCCGCCCGGCACAGGGTCTTGATGGCCACCACCTCCAGCAGGTGCGCCACCTCCTGCGGCGGCGGGCCGAAGCGGTCGGTCAGTTCGGCGGCGAAGGCCTCGATGGCCTGCTCGTCCTCCAGCCCCGCCAGCCGGCGGTAGAGCCCCATGCGCAATTGCAGGTCGGACACGTAGCTTTCCGGGATCAGCACCGCCGCGCCGATATTGATGTTGGGCGACCATTGGCCCTCGTCCAGCGTTTCATCGCCGCTCTTGAGCGAGGCCACGGCCTCCTCCAGCATCTGCTGGTAAAGCTCGAAGCCCACCTCCCTGATGTGTCCCGACTGCTCCTCGCCCAGCAGGTTGCCCGCGCCGCGGATGTCCAGATCGTGGCTGGCCAGCATGAAGCCCGCCCCCAGGGTGTCGAGCGATTGCAGCACCTCCAGGCGCTTTTTGGCCGCCGGGGTGAGCAGCTTGCCCGGCGGCACCGTCAGCAGGCAATAGGCGCGGGTGCGCGAGCGGCCCACCCGGCCGCGCAACTGGTAGAGCTGGGCAAGGCCGAACATGTCCGCCCGGTGCGCCACCAGGGTATTGGCCGAAGGAATATCCAGTCCCGATTCGATGATGGTGGTGGCCAGCAGGACATCGAACTTGCGGTCATAGAAGGCGCTCATCACCGCATCGAGCTCCGCCGGGCTCATCCGCCCGTGCGCCGTGGCGAAGGAGACCTCCGGCACCTGCTCGCGCAGGAAGGCGGCCACCTCCTCCAGATCGGTGATGCGCGGCACCACGTAGAAACTCTGCCCGCCGCGGTAATGCTCGCGCAGCAACGCTTCGCGCACCGTCACCGGATCGAAGGGCGCAAGGAAGGTGCGCACCGCCAGCCGGTCCACCGGCGGGGTGGCGATGATGGACAATTCGCGCACCCCCGACAGCGCCAGTTGCAGGGTGCGCGGGATCGGCGTGGCGGTCAGCGTCAGCACATGCACCCCGGCCTTGAGGGCCTTCAGCCGCTCCTTGTGCTTGACGCCGAAGTGCTGCTCCTCGTCGATGATCAGCAGCCCCAGATCGCGAAAGCGGATATCCCCGGCCAGGAGCGCATGGGTGCCGATGACGATATCCACCGTGCCCTCCGCCAGCCCCTTTTTCACCGCCGCCAGCTCCTTGCGCGAGACCATGCGCGAGGCCTGGGCGATGTTCACCGGCAGCCCGTGGAAGCGCTCGATGAAAGTGGCCGTGTGCTGGCGCGCCAGCAGGGTGGTGGGCGCAATGAGCGCCACCTGGCGGCCCGACATGGCCGCCGCGAAGGCCGCCCTGAGAGCCACCTCCGTCTTGCCGAAGCCGACATCGCCGCACACCAGCCTGTCCATCGGGCGGCCGCGCGCCAGATCGTCGAAAACCGCCGCGATGGCCTTCAACTGATCCTCGGTCTCCTCGTAGGGAAAGCGGGCGCAGAACTCGTCATAGAGGCCCTCCGGCGGGGCGATGGTCTCCGCCTTGAGCAGTTCGCGCGCCGCCGCGGTGCGAATCAGCTCCCCGGCGATCATCCGCAGCCGCTCCTTGAGCCTGGCCTTGCGCGCCTGCCAGGCCGCCCCGCCCAGCTTGTCCAGCTGTGCCGCCGCCTCCTCGCCGCCATAGCGCGACAGAAGCTCGATGTTCTCCACCGGCAGATAGAGCCTGTCGCCGCCCGCATAGGTCAGATGCAGGCAATCATGGGGGGCGCCGCCCGCATCGATGGTCTTCAGCCCCTCGAAACGGCCGATGCCATGATCGGCATGGACCACCAGATCGCCCGGCGATATGGCCGAAAGCTCGGTGAGGAAATCCGCCGGACGGCGGCTTTTTGCAGTGCGCCGCACCAGCCTGTCGCCGAGGATGTCCTGCTCGCAGACAATGGCCAGATCGTCCGTCTCGAAGCCCGATTCCAGCCCCAGCACCACCGCCGAGACCACCTTGCGCCCCTGCTCCAGGGCGCAGGTGAAATCCTTCGCCGCACCCACCGGCGCCAGGCCGTGATCCTCCAGGATGCCCGCAAGCCGCCCGCAGGAGCCTTCCGTCCAGCCCGCAACCAGCACCTTGCGGCCGCTCTTGCGCAGGGCCGTGATGTGATCGCGCACCGCTTCATAGACATTGCCCCTGGCCTGCTTGCGCTCGGCGGCGAAGCTGCGCCCCTTGCGCCCGCCGAAGCAGAGCACGGCCCGCCCCGGCGTGGCTGGTTCGTCAAAGGGCGAAAACCGCAAGATGGCGCGCCCATCCAGGGCCTGGCGCCAATCGTCATCGCTCAGATAGAGGGCATGCGGCTCCAAGGGCTTGTAGGGATC
>JALSNA010000296.1 GCA_026987255.1 Hyphomicrobiales bacterium
GAAAGCCGCCGGGGGGTGTTTTCAAGCGGCTTTTTCGTCCGCCGGGGTGAAATCCTCGCAGGCATAGTATCCGGCCAGATAGATGTCATGCTTGCCGCACAGGCCGTCGGAAGCGCGCACCGAGGCCCAGCCGGAGCCCATGACCTGCAACCCGGGGATTTCATCCTCCATGAGCGCGGGCGCATTGCAAAAATGCGCGCAATCGAGACATTTGCGTTTTCTGGCGTAAGGCCGCGTCATGATCCGCTAGCTCCCTTTCATCTTTCCCTCCCCGGACGATTCCGGGGAGGGTCTTTGGTGGGCGGGGCCGGGCGTCCTCAATGGCTGAGGTTCGACCAGTAGCTGGCGAAGACCACCGCCGAGAGGATGAAGCCCAGGATCACGTTGACCACCACGCCGGTGGTAAAGGCCTGGAAGGGCTTCATGCCCACCGAGGCCAGCTCGCGGAAGCGCGTGGTCAGGCCGATGGAGAAGAAGCAGAAGATGAAGGCCCAGGTGCGCAGGGTCTTGATCGGGCCCACCAGCTCCGGCTTGACGATCTTGCCATAGTCGGCGAAGGAGTAGCCCTGCGAAATGGCGGTGATGATCAGGGAGGCGAGGATGAAGCCGATGACGAATTTCGGGAACCGCCACCAGATTTCCGCCGCGTCCGGCTTCTGACCGGCCTTGCGCTCCCACTTCATGGTGGAGATGAGCGCCAGGACGAAGGCCCAGATGCCGATCCAGATATCGCGGCCCACCACCTTCATCAGGGTGAAGGCCCACACCGCGTCATCCTGCTTGCCGGGGATGTCCTTCAGGTTCTCCGCCAGCGCGCCATAGGCCTGGGCGGCGGCGAATCCGGCGGCATCGGCGAACTCCGAGGTGCCCACCCAGGCGCCGGCAACGCCCGCATGCAGCCCCATGGCGCGCGACACCAGCGGCAGGAAGAAGATCATGACGATGGCCCACAGGATCACCATGGTGATGGCGATGGGCGCGTGCTCCTTCTTCGCCCCCACCGCGCCGGCGATGGCGATGGCCCCGGAGACGCCGCACACCGCGCCACCGGCGCCCAGGGTGGCGCCCAGACGCCGGTCGAGCCCCAGCTTCTTGGCCACGAAATAGATGGTCATGAAGGTGACGATGGAGACGATGGAGGCCTGCACGATGGCCACCGGACCGGCCCAGATGATGAGGGTGAAGGGCAAGGTCGCGCCCAGCAGCACGATGCCGATCTTGATGTAGTATTCCACCCTGAAGCCGGTATCCATCCATTTGGGCAGGCCGATGATGTTGGATATGAGCATGCCCAGGACGAGCGCCACCAGCGGCGGCTCAAGATTGTAGTGATGGGCGTGTTCCCATGCGCCGATGACGAAGATGATGATGGAGAACACGAAGACGAAGATGAAGGACGGAATGAATTCCGACAACTTGTGCCCCATGATCCGGACCGAAACCGTGAACACGGCCAGCCAGAGCACGAACATGGCGATATATTGCGGCAGATGGGCGGTGAAATGCCCCACCGCCTCGCCAAGCGTGGACCAGCGGCCCGGCTTGATGGCGATCCACTTGATGGAGCCGCCATTGAGGAAGAACAGCACCGCGACGATGACGATGCCAAGGCCGACCCAGATGGCCCACCAGTCCTCCTTCAGCCACAGCTCCTTCCAGCCCACCCCCTTGATGCGGATATCGTCCGCTTCCTCATCCCACGCCTCTTCCGTCGGCGTAAGGTTGGGATCCTTGCCGTTGCTGGTCATGCCAGTTTCCTCCCTGTTGTTCTGTTGTCATGCCGGAACCTTCCCCCTCGGATTAGCTCCGGCACTTTTTCAGAATATAAAAGACAGAGACAAAATCAAGTAATTATTGATTATTATCCAAAAAGGCCTCATTTATACATAATATCAGAATATGATGATATTATTTATTATGACATTATTATATAAGAATATTTCCAATTACTCATGATATGGGGCCATGAAAAACGCTTGCGCGCCCATCCTCACCTCCTGCCATCCACCCCGGTCATGGGACGCTGCGGGTGGTTGGCAGGAGGTGAGGATGGTCTTTGAGACCGCTGAGGGAGATGCCCAAATGCCCCGCCGCTTTCCATCTTGCGCTTTGACCGCCGCCACCACATATTGAACCCAATGCAGGCAATGATGGATCATTTCCCATGAACTATCTCAAGACGACCCTTCTGCTCGCCGCGCTGACGGCGCTTTTCGGCGCCATGGGCTATCTGCTGGGCGGCACCGGCGGCATGGTCATGGCGCTGATCTTCGCCGCCGGGATGAACATCTTCTCGTGGTGGAACTCCGACAAGCTGGTCTTGCGCATGAATGGCGCCGAGCCGGTGGACGAGGCCTCCGCGCCTGAGCTTTACGCCCTGGTGCGCACCCTGGCCGAGCGCGCCGGGCTGCCCATGCCCAAGGTCTATATCATGCACACCGATCAGCCCAACGCCTTCGCCACCGGGCGCGATCCGAACCATGCCGCGGTGGCCGTGACCACCGGCATCATGCAGGTGCTCGACAAGGAAGAACTGGCCGGCGTGCTGGCCCATGAGCTGGCCCACATCAAGCACCGCGACACCCTCATCATGACCATCACCGCCACCATCGCCGGGGCCATCTCCATGCTGGCCAATTTCGCCATGTTCTTCGGCGGCGGCCGCGATCGCAACAACCCGCTGGGCATCATCGGCGTGCTGCTCATGGCCATTCTCGCGCCTTTGGCGGCCATGCTGGTGCAGATGGCCATTTCGCGCACCCGCGAATATGCCGCCGACCGCGAGGGCGCCATGATCGCCGGCAATCCCCTGTGGCTGGCCTCGGCGCTGGAGAAGATTTCCGCCGCCGCCCACGCCATTCCCAACCCGCGCGCCGAGGCGCACCCGGAAATGGCCCATCTGTTCATCGTCAACCCGCTGACCGGCAAGGGCATGGACAACCTGTTCTCAACCCACCCCGATACCGAAAACCGCATCGCCGCCCTCATGGAGCTGGCGCGCGAAATGGGCTCCGGCCCGGACGGCATGAAGGCGGATGAAAGACCCCGTTTCGGCAATGCGGGCCGCTACCGCAGGCCGGATGACTATTATGCCTCCAAGGGCCGCCCCGGGCCGTGGTCGAAAGCCGCAAGGCCGCCCCGCCGTGGCCCCTGGGGCTGATGAACATGGCCCGCCGCCCCCGGCCGGAGAAATCCGCAGCCAAGGACACGGAGCGAAAAGCCCGGCGCGGCAAGAGCGCCAAGGGCGGGCGCGCCATCCCCTCCGGGCTGGCGGCGCGGCAGGTGGCGGCGGCCCTGGTGCGGCGCATCCTGCACGAGGGAACACCATTGGGCGAGGCGCTGGCGCGCGAAAGCGGCGCTCTTGAAGCCTTGAGCGCGCCGGACCGGGCGCTGGCGCAGAACATCGCGCGCACCACCTTGCGCCGCAGCGGACAGCTGGACGAGGCCATCGGCCGCTTCGTGAAGAAACCCCTGGCGAAAAGGGCCGCCCTTGCGCGCGCCATCTTGCGCATCGGCGCCGCCCAGGTGCTGTTCATGCGCATCCCGGCCCACGCCGCCATCGACACCGCCGTGCGCCTTGCCAAGGCCGATGCCGCCGCCCGCCCGCTTGCCGGATTGATCAATGCCGTGCTGCGCAACATCTCCCGGCAGTCTGACGGCATTCTGAAGTCCCAGGATGCCTTCGCCTGCAACATTCCCGCTTGGCTGCGCCGCAACTGGATCGCCGCATATGGCGAGCACACGGCCCGGCGCATCGCATCCTCCCTGCTCAAGGAGCCCGCCCTCGATGTCACGGTCAAGGACCCCGCCCAGGCCGCCCGGTGGGCCAAGGCCCTGGATGCCCATGTTCTGCCCACCGGCAGCTTGCGGCTGGACAGGGGCGGGCGCGCCATCCCCTCCCTGCCCGGTTTTGCGCAAGGGGCCTGGTGGGCCCAGGATGCGGCCGCCGCCCTGCCGGTGCGGCTGCTGGGCGATATCGCGGGCAAAAGGGTGCTCGATATGTGCGCCGCACCGGGCGGCAAGACGGCGCAACTGGCCGCCGCCGGGGCCCATGTCACCGCCCTGGACATGTCCGCAAGGCGCCTTGAGCGGCTGCGCGAGAACCTCGCCAGGCTGAATCTGGAGGCGGACATCGTATGTGCCGATGCCCTGACATGGCAACCGGAAACGCCCTTCGACGCCATCGTGCTCGATGCGCCCTGCACCGCCACCGGCACCGCGCGGCGCCACCCGGAGGTCTTGCATTTGAAAACCCCTGGGCAGATGACGCAGCTGATGGCGTTGCAAGGAGCCATGCTGGAGCGGGCCCTGGGCATGCTCCAGCCGGGCGGAAAGCTCATCTATTGCGTGTGCTCCCTGCAGCCGCAGGAGGGCGAAATGCGCATCGCGCAAGTCTTGCAAGACCATGCAGACCAGGTAAGGCGCCTGCCCATTGCCGCGCAAGAGCTGGCCGGGCAGGCACAGATGATCACCCCGCAAGGCGATCTGCGCACCCTGCCCTGCATGGCCATCGGCGAGGAGACCGGCCTCGATGGCTTTTTCGCCGCCCGCCTGACGCGCCTGCAAGGGCGGCTCGCGACCGCGCCATCCTGGAGCAGACCGTTTCAGGACACGAAGCGCGCCCCATGACGGTGCTGGGCGACGGCATTTCGGGGTGGCGCAGCGAGAGGCGGAATCAACGAGATATTCAAGTAAAACATGTCCCGGTTTGTGCCTCAGACGCTTGCATAATGCATTTTTTTGAAAATTTCGTGTTTTTGTTAACCTTCTGGTAATCATGTTTGCGTCAATATGGTTAACGTAATCCAGACATCTGGATTCCTCCCGAGTGGCTCCTGTCCACTCTGTTTGACGCCTCCTAAAATGACTTCGAGCCGCGCTTTTCGTGCGGCTCTTTTTTTGTCTGGCCCGATGCTTGCAGATGGCTCTGCGTGACATCGCCGCGCTGGCTCATATTGACCTGAGCCTTTGCGCATATCATCATGATTGAAAATTCCGGGGTGTAAAGGAAGGGTTGGACTATGACGCATCAGGGACAGGCCGGACAGGGAGAGGGTGAAAATCTGGTGGACTTCATGACCCGGTTCACCGGGTCACAGCAGTTCAACCGGGTATTCCAGGAAGGCATGAGCCTGGTCGAGGAGACAGCCGACTATCTCGATGGCCCCGGCCGCGCCGAGGCCCGCGAACTGCCGCGTCCGGCGGCCCTGGCCTATGCCAGCGAGAGCATGCGCCTGACCACCCGGCTGATGCAGCTGGCCTCCTGGCTTTTGCTGCAAAGGGCCATCAGCAGCGGCGAGATCTCTGCTGGCAGCGCCGCCGAAGAACAGGAGCGCATCAACCTGGAGGAAGCAGGCCTAGGCAGCGATGGGCCGCACCACGAGAACCTGCCCCATGGCCTGCTGGATCTCATTGCCCGCTCGCGCCTTTTGCATGCCCGCATCGTCAAGCTCGACGCCAGACTGAAGGCCCGCGCAACCCCACCGGCCCACAACCCCGTGGCCAGCCATCTGGACATGCTCAGCCAGGCTTTCGGCAACAAGCGTTAGGACAAGACAAGGCCGCCGGCATCTTGCGCATCTGCCTTTGGCGGTCTTGAAAAAGGCGTGCGCGGCCATCCCGGCGCGGGCGGTTATGCCCCCTGGATTTCAGCCCAGCAGGTCGCGGGCGCGGTAATAGAGCATCCCCAGGGTATGCGCCGGGCGCGCCAGAACACCGCCGGGGAAGGGCATGTGGGGGATGCGGGCAAAGAGCTCGAAACGCTCGTCCGTTCCCAGGATGCTGCCTGCCATGAGCTTGCCCATCATGCCGGAAAGCGCCACCCCGTGGCCGGAATAGCCCTGGGCATGCCAGATATTGCCCGCCTCGCCCGTGATCCCGGCATCGGGCAGGCGGTTGAAGGTAATGCCGATATGCCCGCCCCAGGCATGCTCGATGGCCACATCGGCCAGTTGCGGATAGACCTTGAGCATGCGCGGACGCATGTAGGCGGCCAGATTCTGTGGATGCCAGCCGGAATAGGAGCACCGCCCGCCGAACAGCAGCCGGTGATCGGCGGAAAGGCGGAAATAGTCGACCACGAAGTTTTCATCCGCCACCGCCTCGTCATGGCGGATCAGTTCGCGGGCGCGCTCTTTGCCCAGCGGCTCGGTGGCGATGATATAGCTGGCCACCGGCATGATGCGCCGCGAAATGGGCGGATAAAGCCCATCGATATAGGCATTTGTGGCAAGGATCAGCCTGTCCGCCGTCAGCGTGCCCGCATCGCAGCGCAGGCGGATTTTCTTCCCCTGCTCCAGGGCCCGCACCGGAGTGTGGATGAAGATCCGCGCTCCCTCTTTCAGCGCCGCCGCCGCCAGGCCGTGAACATATTTCAGCGGATGCAGATGCCCCGCGCCCGGATCGCGCAGACCGCCGTGATAGATGCGCGTGCCCAGATAATCGCTCTCCAGCCTCTCTTTCGGCAACAGTTCACAGCCGCCATAGCCGAAACTTTCCAGCTCATCGATATAGGCCTTGAGCTCATCCATGTGGGCAGGCTTGTTGGCGCAGATGAGGTATCCCCACTTGATCTCGCAATCGAAACCGTAAGCCTCGGCGCGCTGCGTGATCAGCCTCTTGCCCTCCTCGGAAATGTCGAAGGCCGCTTGCGCCCCCTCCCGGCCGAGGGCGGAGACGAACTTCGCCATGCCGGGCGAATAGCTGGTGCAGATCTGCCCGCCGGTGCGCCCCGAGGCCCCCCAGCCCAGCGGCCCGGCCTCCACCACGGCGGTCCTGACCCCCGCCGCGGCCAGTTCGATGGCCGCCGAAAGACCGGTGAAACCCGCCCCGATGATGGCCACGTCCACATCCATATCGGTGGAAAGCTGCCCGCAGCGGGGAGGATCGCCCGCCGAGGCGCGGTAATAGGTCAGAGCATCGAGAACACCGAGTTTGCGCATCCTGCATCCCCTTTCAGGCGGTTGTCAGATACCAGTCGTAATCCAGTTGCGGAATGGTGAAATGGTGCTCCTGCAGCTCCTGCCAGCGGGCGGCCAGATAGGCGCGCCTCCATTCGGCATCGAAGTAGCCCCCTAAGATGCCGCCGCCGGCAAAGGCCTTCAAGGCTTCCGGCCAGAACAGCGGCAAGGGCGCTCCGCCCTGTTCATAGCCATCTCCCGCCACCGGCGCGGGCGGCTCCAGTTCATGAACCAGCCCGTGATGAATGCCGGCCAGCACCGCCGCCGCCACCAGATAGGGCGAGGCATCGGCGCCCGCCACCCGGTGCTCGATGCGCGTATCGGCGTCATCCCCGCCGGGAATGCGGATGGGCAAGGTGCGGTTGTCTCCGCCCCAGATGGCCGAAACCGGCGCATAGGTGCCGGGCCGCAGGCGGCGGTAGGAATTGGCATTGGGAGCGAAAATGGCCATGCCCTCGCCCATGGTGGCCACCAGCCCGGCAATGGCCTGTTTCATGCGCGCTGAAATGGCCCGGCCGATGCGCCCATCCTGATCCTGCCCGGAAAAAATGTTGGCCCCCGCCTCGTCCACCAGCGAGACATGCACATGCAGCCCGTTTCCGGCCCGCTCGGCGAAGGGCTTGGCCATGAAGGTGGCGATGGCCCCGTGGCGCAGGGCGCAGGCCTTGATGGCGCGCTTGAGCAAGACCGCCTGGTCGCAGGCAGCCAGGGCATCCGCGCGATGCAGCAGGTTGATCTCGTATTGACCGGGGCCATATTCGCTCACCGCCGTTTCCGCATCCAGCCCCTGGGCGGCACAGGTTTGCGCGATATCGGCAAAAAGGGCGGAAAACTCGCCCAGATCGTCCAGTCCATAGACATTGACCGTGCCCGGCCTGCGTCCGGAAAGCGGCAGCCGCGCAGGCTCTATCCTGCCTTCGCGCATGGCCTTTGCATCGATGAGATGAAACTCCAGCTCGATGGCCATGACGGCCCGCAGCCCCAGCTTGTCCAGCCTGTCCATGACGCAAGCCAGCACATGGCGCGGATCGGCGAAATGGGGCCGCCCTGCGGCATCAGCCATGGAGGCCAGCACCTGCCCGGCGCTTTCGGCCGCCCAGGGCACGGGAGCCAGGGAACCGGGCACGGCATGGCAGAAGAAATCCGGATCGCCGTCGGCCCCGCCATATTCCAGCCCGTCAATATTGCGCCCGGTGGCATCCAGCAGGTAGTTGGAGCCGGGCAGGCGCACCCCTTCCGCATCCTCGCCGAAGAGCTTGCGCGCCGCCTTGGGCGACAGCCGCTTGCCGCGCAGCTGGCCGCTCATGTCCGGCACCATGAGCTCGATGTAGGTGCAGCCGGGATGCTCCCGGATGAAGCGCTCCAGTTCATCCATGCCGGCGTAAAAAGTGGTCATGTGGCCTGCCGCCCCCTGGTTCTTGCGCCCCCTGGGCAAAAAATGCGATACATCCGGGCATCTTAGAACCAATCGCCGCCATGGTGAAGCGGCCAAAAGACGAAAAGAGGCTCCGTGCCCGATACAAAACCCAAGGACTGGATCGCCAGCCGCGGCATCGACGAGGTGGAATGCCTGGTGCCCGACATGGCCGGCGTGCCGCGCGGCAAGATCCTGCCGGCGCAGAAATTCCTCAAGGGCATGCACAACGGCACCTTGCGCATCCCCGAGGAGCTGTTCATTCTCACCGTCACCGGGCGCTACTGGACGGACGCCACGACCACCAATGACGCCTCCATCGACATCAGGCTCATCCCCCAGATGGATACCCTGCGCCCCGTGCCCTGGCACGACAACCCCACCGCGGAGGTCATCTGCGATACCGCCTATGCCGATGGCGCGGTGGTGGACATCGCCCCGCGCGCCGTTCTCAAGAGGGTGCTGGCCGAATACGGCAAGCGCAACCTTGCGCCCGTCATCGCCCCGGAGCTGGAGTTCTATCTGGTCAAGCGCAACCTCGATCCGGATTATCCCCTGGAGCCCGCCGTCGGCCGCACCGGCCGCCAGGAGGCCTCCGGCCAGGCCTACGGGATCGACGCCGCCAACGACTTCGACGACGTGGTGGAGGACATCTACGACTGGTGCGAGGCACAAGGGGTGGACATCGACACCATCTCCCACGAATCGGGCCCGGCGCAACTGGAGATCAACTTCAACCACGGCGACCCGCTGGATCTGGCCGACCAGGTCTTCCTGTTCAAGCGCACGGTGCGCCAGGCGGCCCTCAAGCACGGCATCTACGCCACCTTCATGGCCAAGCCGCACCAGGACGAGCCGGGCTCGGCCATGCACATTCACCAATCGGTGCTGGACAGGGAGACGGGCAAGAACATCTTCGTCACCGCGCGCGGGCGCTTTTCGGCCAGGTTCCTGCACTTCATCGGCGGCCTGCAACGCTACATGGGCGCGGCCATGCCCTTCTATGCCCCCAATGTCAATTCCTACCGCCGCCTGGTGCCCCATTCCGACGCCCCCACCACCACCCACTGGGGGGTGGACAACCGCACCGCGCCGCTGCGCGCGCCCATTTCCGCGCCGCAGAACACCCGCATCGAGAACCGCGTGCCGGGCGCCGACGCCAACCCCTATCTGGCCATCGCCGCCTCCCTGGCCTGCGGCCTGCTGGGCATGAAGGAGCGCATCCGGCCCTCCGACCCCATCGAGGGCTCCGCCTACCGCTATGTGCACACCCTGCCGCTGACCATGGAGGAGGCCCTGGGCAAGCTGCATTACGCCAGGCCCCTGAAACAGCTCCTCGGCGAGCGCTTCGTGGAAACCCATGCGGGCGTCAAGGAGGCCGAAATGGAGCAATGGCGGCGCGTCATCTCCTCCTGGGAGCGCGAACATTTGCTTCTCAATGTCTGACGGGGAGCCCTCCATGCCGGATCAGCGCGCCTCCTACAGCGGCCTCGTGACCTTCATGCGCCGTCCCGTCACGGCGGATTTCAGCCATGCGGACGTGGTGATCACCGGCGTGCCCTTCGACCTTGCCACCACCAACCGGCCCGGGGCGCGTTTCGGCCCCAGGGCCATCCGCGAACAGTCCCTGCAACTGGACTGGGGCCCCATATGGCCCTGGGGCTTCGATCCCTTCGAAAGGCTCAAGGTGGTGGATTTCGGCGACGTTGCCTTCGACTGGGGCCGCCCGCAGGAGATGCCCGGAGCCGTCAGCGCACACATCGAACGGGTTCTGGAAGCCGGAGCCATTCCCATTACCTTGGGCGGCGATCATTTCGTCACTCTGCCCATCCTGCGCGCCATCGCCGCCCAGCATGGCCCCGTGGCCCTGATCCATTTCGACGCCCACCGGGACGTGGAAAGCGCCGCACGGGACGGCCGCCTCGATCATGGCATCGTTTTCTCCCGCGCCCTGCACGAGGGCCTCATCGCG
>JALSNA010000297.1 GCA_026987255.1 Hyphomicrobiales bacterium
CGGCCCACTCCCCCTCCCGGCCGCCCAGAGGATAAGTGAGGCGTCCGTGAGGGGGAGCGGGCCTTTCTTTTTGCACGGAAGTGCGTCGCTCCGGCCCGCGCCCCCTCCCGGCCGCCCAGATTGTGGGTGAGGCGTCCGTGAGGGGGAGCGGGCCTTCTTTTTTTGTTTGTGTGCACAAAAGGGGTTT
Organism: Hyphomicrobiales bacterium; assembly: GCA_026987255.1. Lineage (GTDB taxonomy): Bacteria > Pseudomonadota > Alphaproteobacteria > Rhizobiales > Aestuariivirgaceae > Thermopetrobacter. The sequence goes on from JALSNA010000297.1 coordinate 188, forward strand.
TGTGCACTCGTTCCGGCCCACGCCCCCACCCAACCACCCAGATGATACGCGAGGCGGTTGGGTGGGGGCATGGGCCTTGCTCTTTTGTTTGTGTGCACAAACGGGGGTTTGTGCACTCGCTCCGGCCCGCGCCCCCTCCCGGCCACCCAGATTGTAGGCGAGGCGTCCGTGAGGGGGCACGGGCCTCTTTTCGCGCTGAGGCGTGTCGTTTCGGTTTGCGCCCCCACCTGGCCACCCAGAGGATAGAGGATAAGTGATGCGTCCGTGAGGGGGAGCGGGCCTTTTGTCGGGTCAGTTCTGTTTCTTTTGCGCCATTTCCTTTTTCATGCGGTCGGTGCGGTCGCCCCAGTAGAAGGCGGTTTCCAGCTCCATCTGCCAGTTCTTCGGCACGTCGACGTAATCGGGCTTGACGTCGAACTCCAGGAAGACCTCGCCGGTGCGGGCCACCAGGATGACGAGCTTGCGCAAGTCCTCGAAGTGTTCCACCTGCGGGTTGGCGATGATGATTTCGCTCAGCTTGGCCATGTCTTGGCTCCTTGCTTCATTGCTTCATTGAAGTGTCAGGCGGCCTGTTGCAGGCCGGTGTTCATGATGCGGTTGGAATAGCGGGCGCGGTACATCAGGCGGCCCTTGCCCTTGCCTTCCCAGTCGGTGAAGGCGGTGCGGGTGTGCAGCACGTTGTTGCAGATCAGGCCCTGGCCGGGCTCCATGCGGTGGCGGAAGAGGAAAGGCTCGTCACCGCCGCGCAGCAGCTGGCGCAGGAAGGCCACGGCTTGGGATGTCAGCGGATCGTCCGCCCAGGCAATGTTGCGGCTGCGCTCGGTATAGCGCATCTGCAGGGCCTTCGTATCGGCATCCACCCAGAAGACCGGGCCGGTGGATTGCGGCCGGATGCGGCCATCCGCTTCGATGAATTCGGGGATGGTCATGGCGCGCGGGGCCATGAGGGCGCGGATGAAGTCCGGATTCTCGTCGCGCAGGCGGATATAGGCGATTTCCGGATCGAGCAGCTCGTTGACGCCGCCCTCCTTGCCCTGGCGGGCGCAATGGAGGGTCATGGAGCGGATGACGGGGGCGCCGGGATAGCCGAACTTGTAATAGCCATCGGTGTGCCACAGGATGCGGCGGGTGGTGTAGGGGATGAAGCCGGAGCGGGGGCGGGCGCTTTCGTCCACCACCTCGATGGAAACAACCGCCTCTTCATCCATGGAGCGGTGATCCTCCACCGTGGTCATGCCGAAGCTGGCGGCAAAGCCGCGCAGGGCGCGCTCCAGGGCCGGGCCGGGGTGGCCGGAGCGGCCGGATGTGTCATAGACGGCCATGTTGGCGCGCCGGCACAGGTCGAGAATCCTTTCGCGCTCGGCCGGGGAGGGGTTTGCGAGATCCTCCACCGGAACGAGCAGGGCGGATACCTCGCGCGGGTGCGCCTCCAGCTTCCAGGCGCGCCAGGCGGCATAGGAATCACCATCATCTAGGCTGAAGGGGCCGGACCTTGGCAGAGTCATCGCCGGGTTCGTTTGGGGCATCGGGCGTTTCCTTGCAATAATCATGGCCAGTTGCGCAACAAAGCCGCACTATCGCGCCTATGGCATCATGGCAGACACCATGGCGCTTGCCCGGGGTTTGTTGCAAATGATTTTCGTTATCCGGGAAAGACCGGACCGGAGCGATTTTTTTATAGGAAATCCGACTTTTTTTGTAAATTATCGAATATGCATATTGGAATATGAGAATTCGATGTGCTATAGAGCCGCCTGTCGGTTCCGCCCTATGGCAAGGGACAATGCGCTGAGTGGCCGCCAGAAGCATCTGGTGCTAACATGACCGGCGCTATCACAAGCGACAGGCGTTGAATACCGTTTCAGCGTGAAAGCCCTGAGCGGCGGAACCCTTTGCAGACGAATTTCCGGTTGCCGCCAGGCCAACTTGAAGAGGGAGTGACAGATGGCGAACAAAGACATGAAGGTGCATCCGACACCGATGCTCGACGAGCTGGAGAAGGGGCCTTGGCCTTCCTTCGTGACCGGCCTGAAGCGGCTGCGCGACGCCGACAAGCGCTACAGCCCGGTGGTGAATGACCTTCTCGGACAGCTCGAGCATTCCTACGAGGAGAAGCTGGGCTTCTGGAAGGGCGGCGCCATTTCGGTTCTCGGCTATGGCGCGGGCGTCATTCCGCGTTTCTCCGAGGTGCCGGAAGAGTATCCCGCCTCGTCGGAGTTCCACACCCTGCGCATCATCCCGCCGGCGGGCTATCATTACAACACCGAGGTGCTGCGCAAGCTGTGCGACGTGTGGGAGCAGTATGGCTCCGGCCTGATCGCCTTCCATGGCCAGTCCGGCGACATCATGTTCCAGGGCGTGGATTCGGAGAATACCCAGAAGGCCTTCGACGCGCTCAACGAAATGGGCTTCGACATGGGCGGCGCAGGGCCCGATCTGCGCACCTCCATGAACTGCGTGGGCCATGCGCGCTGCGAAATGTCGTGCTTCGACGAGATCAAGGTGCATCGCGCGGTGCTCAATGAATATCTGGACGAGATGCACCGTCCGGCGCTGCCCTACAAGTTCAAGTTCAAGTTCTCCGGCTGCCCGAACGACTGCGTGAACGCCATTCACCGCGCCGACATGGCGGTGATCGGCACCTGGCGCGACGACATGAAGGTCGATCAGGCCAAGGTGAAGGAATATGTCGAGGAGCTGGGCCGCGACTACATCAACGAGCACGTGGTCGGCATGTGCCCGTCGAAGTCCCTGAAGCTCAACGACAAGGATGAGCTGGAGGTGGACAACAAGTCCTGCGTGCGCTGCATGCACTGCCTGAACGTCATGACCAAGGCGCTCTCCCCGGGTGACGACAAGGGCGTGGTCATTCTCATCGGCGGCAAGCGCACGCTGAAGATCGGCGATCTGATGGGCACCGTCATCAAGCCCTTCGTGAAGATGGAGACGGAAGAGGACATCGAGGCTTTCGTCGAGTTCGCCGGCGAGGTCATCGACTTCTTCGCCGAGAATGCCCTGGAGCACGAGCGCACCGGCGAGATGATCGACCGCATCGGCCTGCCGGCCTTCCTGGAGGGCATTGGCGTCGAGCCGGATCCCAACATGGTCCTGCATCCGCGCCAGGTGTCCTATGTGCGCACCGACGATTTCCAGGACGAGCTGGAAAAGGCGCGCGCCCGCAAGGCCTCCAAGGAAGCGGCGGAATGATCCGCCGCGCGCGGTCAATGTGAACTTTCTCCGTCCGGGTGCGGCCTGATCCTGCGCCCGGCGGATCCAACAAGATTATCGAACTGGAGGGAAGAGAATGAGCGAAGCCGCTGTCAAGCCTCGCATGCCCGAAGAGCATGGTGTGCCGGATCCGTTTCCCTGGATGCACCCCATCATGAAGAAGAACTACGGCCAGTGGGATCATCACTACCGGCCGCGCCCCGGCGTTCTGTGCCACGTGGCCAAGTCGGGCGACAAGATCTACACGGTGCGCGCCGGCACGCAGCGCCAGATGGATGTCTTCACCATCCGCAAGCTGTGCGACCTGGCCGACAAGTATGCCGACGGGCACGTGCGCTTCACCACCCGCTCCAACATCGAGTTCCTGCTGGCCGACGAGGCCAACGTGGAGCCCTTGATCGAGGAGCTCAAGGAGGGTGGCTTCCCGGTCGGCGGCACCGGAAACTCGGTGTCCATGGTCTCGCACACCCAGGGCTGGCTGCACTGCGACATTCCGGGCACCGATGCCTCGGGCGTGGTGAAGTCGCTGATGGATCTGATGTATGACGAGTTCGTCAACGAGGAGATGCCCAACCGGGTGCGCATCACCTCCTCGTGCTGCCAGATCAACTGCGGTGGCCAGGGCGACATCGCCATCAACGTGCAATACACCAAGCCGCCGCGCATCAATCATGATCTGGTGGCCAATGTCTGCGAGCGCCCGGCCGTGGTGGCGCGCTGCCCGGTGGCGGCGATCCGTCCGGCGCTGGTCAACGGCAAGCCGTCGCTGGAGGTGGACGAGAAGAAGTGCGTGTGCTGCGGCGCCTGCTATGCGCCATGCCCGCCGATGCAGATCAACGGCAAGGAAGAGACCAAGATCGCCATCTGGGTGGGCGGCAAGCACTCCAACGCGCGCTCCAAGCCGGCCTTCCACAAGCTGGTCATGGCCGGTCTGCCCAACAATCCGCCGCGCTGGCCGGAGGCGGGCGAAGTGGTGATGAAGATCCTGCGCGCCTACAAGGAGAACGCCAAGGACTGGGAGCGCATCGGCGAGTGGATCGCGCGCATCGGCTGGCCGCGGTTCTTCGAGCTGATCGACGTGCCCTTCATCAAGCATCACATCGACACCTGGACCTATGCGCGTCTGACGCACAATCACTCGACGCATATCCAGTATTGACAAGACCCAGGCGCACCGGGCCGGTTCATTCAGGGGCCGGCCCGGTGGCGTGAGCAGGAGCGTGTCTAGACAGGGGACATAAATTCGTGAAACTTGGAATAGTGGTGAACGAGGGGCCCTATACCCACGAAGCTTCCGATACCGCCTACAATTTCGTGGTGGCGGCGCTGGAGAAGGGGCATGAGATCTTTCGCGTCTTCTTCTATCATGATGGCGTGAACAATGCGACGCGGCTGACCGTGCCGCCGCAGGATGACCGCAACATCCAGCAGAAATGGACCGATCTGCAGGCCAAGCATGACCTGGATCTGGTGGTCTGCATCGCCGCCGCCCAGCGGCGCGGCATCCTGGACGAGAACGAGATGAAGCGGCAGGGCAAGGATGCCTACAACATCGCTCCGGGTTTCCGCATCTCCGGCCTGGGCCAGCTCATCGAGGCCGGGATTCAGTGCGACCGGCTGGTGACTTTCGGCGATTGATGAAGAGGAAAGAGGATGTCTGAAGGGATCAAGAAATTTCTGTATGTCAATCGCAAGGCTCCGCACGGGACGATCTACGCCCTGGAGGCGCTGGAGGTGGTGCTGATCGGCGCCGCCTTCGAGCAGGACGTGTCGCTGGCCTTCCTCGATGATGGCGTCTTTCAGCTGGTCAAGGGCTGGGACACCAAGGAGCTGGGCTCGAAGAACTTCGCGCCGACCTACATGGCGCTGGGCGATTACGATGTCAGCAAGATCTACGTGGAAAAGGAATCGCTCGAGGAGCGCGGCCTGTCCGAGGACGATCTGATGGAGCTCACCTATGAGGACGAGGATGACGATTGGGCTGAAAAGTCCTCCATCCACATCGTCTCGCGTGAGGAAATGGCCAGGCTCATGGCCGCCAACGATGTGATCTTGAGCTTCTGAAGGGGTGCGTGAAATGGCCATGTTGCATATTGTGAACAAGTCGCCCTATGAAAAGGGCGCTTTGGAGAGTTGTCTGAACCATGCCCTTGAGGGCGATACGGTCATCCTGATCGAGGATGGCGTCTATGCCTGCGTCAAGGGCGGGCGGGCCGCCAATGCCCTGGCGTCGGTCAAGGGCATCAGGTTCGCCGCCCTGTCGGCCGATCTGAAGGCGCGCGGCATCGGCGAGGACAAGATGACCGAAGGCGTGGATGTGGTGGATTACGGCGGGTTCGTCGATCTGGTGACATCCTGCGACAAGACGGAATCCTGGCTCTGATCTGACCGGTCAGTCCCGGCTGCCGGCCGCACGAGCGGTCAAGAACACTAGCGTTGAACAAAGAGGAGAGGCTTACAATGGCTTACGATGTGAACGGTACGACCGTCGAGCATGACGAGGAAGGCTACATCACCAACCTGAGCGACTGGACCAAGGAGCTCGCCGAGGTGATCGCCAAGGAAGAGAACGTCGACATGACCGACGAGCACTGGGAAGTGGTCAACTTCCTGCGCGAGTATTACGACGAGTACCAGATCGCCCCGGCCATTCGCGTGCTGGTGAAGGCGATGAAGAAGAAGTTCGGTCCGGAAAAGGGCAACAACAAGTATCTCTACGAGCTGTTCCCCTATGGCCCGGCCAAGCAGGCGTGCAAGATCGCCGGTCTGCCCAAGCCGACCGGCTGCGTCTGATACATAGCTTACCGCTACCAATACGGGCGGGCCCGGCTCGCCGGGCCCGCCTTTCTTGTCAATCGGGAGGGGAAACAGGTGCTGACTGTTCTCTATGCGCTATTGTATTATGTAGCGACGGCCGTCTTCATCGTCGGCATTGCCTATCGTGTCTGGGGATACTGGAAGACGCCCGCGCCGGCGGTCATTCCGACCACGCCGGCCCCGGTGACGCGGACGGGCGTCGTCTGGCGCATGTTCAAGGAAGTGGCCCTGTTCGAATCGCTGTGGAAATCCAACAAGTGGATCTGGATTTTCGCAATGATGTTCCACCTGTCCCTGTGGCTGATCATCATCCGCCACCTGCGCTATTTCATCGAGCCGGTGCCCACCATCATCGTGCTGGCCCAGCCATTTGGCAAGTATGCGGGGTTCTTCTTCGTGCTTGGCGCGCTGGGGCTGTTCGCGCGCCGCATCCTGGTGGCAAGGGTGCGCTACATCTCCAATCCGTCGGATTACCTGATGCTCCTGATGTTCCTTGGCATAGGCATCACCGGGCTGGGCATGTCCTTCGTCATGAAGGCCGATATCGTGGGGGTGAAGAATTTCTTCCTGGGGTTGATGACCTTCAACTGGCAGCCCCTGCCATCTGACCTTGGCGTTTTGCTGCATCTTGCGCTGGTGGCGCTGTTCATGATCATCTTCCCCTTCTCCAAGCTGGTGCATGCGCCGGGGGTGTTCTTCTCGCCGACGCGCAACATGGTGGACAATCCGCGGGAGAAATTCCATCCCGTGCCCTGGCTGCCAAGCATCGATACGGTGGAATACGATGAACCGCATGGCAAGAAGTGACGCCGGGCGGAAAAGGTTCAACACAGGATTTGGCGGGAGAGTGCCGTGGCTGAGGAAGAAAAAGTCATCGAGGAGCTGACCACAGAGGAAGCCCTGACGGATCCGCTGTTCGTGCCCGAGCCGGTCGAGGGAGCGGCGGCGCACATCAAGAGTTTCCCGGCGGCGCCGGAGTTTCAGGAGAAGCTGGGCTATCCGGGCGAGCGCCCCGAAAACTGGAAGGAAGTGGCGCTGAACAAGATGCAGGACTTGCGCGGCAAGTTCCGCTCCTTCCGGCTGTTTCTCGACATCTGCGTCAAATGCGGCGCGTGCACCGACAAGTGTCACTACTACATGGGCACGGCCGATCCGAAGAACATGCCGGTGGCGCGCCAGGATCTGCTGCGCTCCGTCTACCGGCGCTATTTCACCCTGCCGGGCAAATGGTTCCCCTCTCTGGTGGGGGCGCGGGATCTGACCGAAGAGGTATTGGACGAGTGGTATACCTACTACTTCCAGTGCTCCGAATGCCGCCGCTGTTCGGTCTATTGCCCCTATGGCATCGACACGGCGGAAATCACCATGGCGGCGCGCGAGATCCTCGATTCGGTGGGCATCGGCATGAAGTACACCAACGAGATCATCGGCAAGGTCTATGACGTGGGCAACAACCTGGGGCTTCAGGCCCCGGCGCTGAAGGCGACGATGGAGGACCTGGAAGAGGAAATCGAGGAGGATACCGGCGTCAAGGTGCGCATTCCGGTGGACGAGCCGGCCGACATCCTGCTGGTGCCGCCATCGGCGGACTTCTTCGCCGAGCCGCACATCGACGGCCTGATCGGCTATGCCAAGGTGTTCCACGCGGCCGGGGTGAAGTGGACAATCAGCACCTATGCCTCGGAGGCGGCCAACTTCGCCATGTTCATTGGCTCCTACGAGAACATGCGCCGGGTTTCGCAGCGCATCCGCCGCGAAGCCATCCGGCTGGGGGTGAAGCGCATCATCATCGGCGAATGCGGCCATGCCTGGCGGGCGGCCTACCAGTTCCTCAACACCCTGGCGGGGCCGTTCGATTTTCTCGATCCCAACTATCCGGTGCCGCAGCATATCTGCGAGTTCACCTGGGACCTGATCCAGAAGGGCAAGCTGAAGTTCGACAAGTCGCAGAACGATCACCTGAAGCTGACCTTCCACGATTCGTGCAACGTGGCGCGGGCCTCGCGCATGGGCGATTATCCGGGCGGGCAGTTCGACATTCCGCGCAACATCATCAAGGCGGTGTGCAACCACTATTACGAGATGCCGGAGGACACCATCAAGGAAGCCACCTTGTGCTGTGGCGGTGGCGGCGGTCTTCTGACCGACGATCTGATGGAGCTGCGCAAGAAGGGCGGCAGCCCGCGCATGAAGGCGCTCAAGCAGGTGACGGAAGAATATGGCGTCAACAAGATGGCGGCCATCTGTGCCATCTGCAAGACGCAGTTCTCCAAGATCATGCCCTACAACGGCTATGCCATGGACGACATCATGTCCGTGCATCAGCTGGTGTCCAATGCCATCATCCTGCCCGGATCGGAGCAGGAGGCGGAGCTGGCCGAGGCGCAGGCCGGCGGCGAGAGCGAAAAAGAAGACGCATAAACAGACCAAAACGGCCTGATGCGGCCAGCCATGGCCAGCGCAGGCAAATGGAGGGAAGTCCATGACCGACACCAAGACCGAAGGCAAGAATTTCAAGCGTTTCAAGCCCGGCGTCACGCCTGACGACTGGGATCTGGAGGAGAAGATCTTCATTGCCGATCACTCCTACAAGTGCCCGACCTATGTCGTGAAGACGCCGCCGTGTTCGGCCTCGTGCCCGTCCGGTCACGACATTCGCGGCTGGCTGGCCATTGCGCGCGGCATGGACAAGCCGCCCAGGGACGATCAGCCGTGGCAGGAATATGCCTTCGAGCGCATGACCAAGGCCAATCCCTTCCCCGGTGTCATGGGGCGGGTGTGCCCGGCGCCGTGCCAGGAAGGGTGCAACCGCAACGTGGTGGATGATTTCGTCGGCATCAACGCCCTGGAGCATTACATCGGCGACTGGGCGGTGGAGAACAACGTCAAGTATACGGTGCCGGTGAGCAATTCCAACGAGCCGCGCAAGAAGGTGGCGATCATCGGCGCCGGCCCTGGCGGCATGGCGGCGGCCTTCTTCCTGCGCAAGAAGGGGCACAACGTCACCATCTTCGACGAGCACGAGAAGCTGGGCGGCATGATGCGCTATGGCATCCCGACCTACCGCGTGCCGCGCGACAAGCTGGACCAGGAAATCCAGCGCATTCTCGACATGGGCATCGAGGTGCGCACCAGCACGCGGGTGGGCCGTGATGTCTCGGTGGAGGAGCTGGAGCGCGACTTTGACGCCATCTTCTGGGCCATTGGGGCGCAGAAGGGCCGCGGGCTGCCGGTCAAGGGCTGGGAAGGCACGGAAAACTGCATCACCGGCGTGGAGTTCCTGGAGGCCTTCAACCAGGGCTGGGTCTATGGCACGGCCAGGAAGATCGTCGTGGTGGGCGGTGGCGACACCTCCATCGACGTGGCTTCCGTGGCGCGCCGCCTGGGGCACATCGCCGAGGTCAAGTCGGTGGACAACATCGACGGCAAGGTGAGCGGCTTTACCGCCGAGGACGTGGCCGGCATTCTCAAGCGCGAGGGCGTGGAGGCGGTGCTGACATCGCTGTTCGAGCTCGACGAGATGGTGGCCGCCGAGCACGAGCGCGAAGAGGCCATGCGCGAGGGCGTGGAGATCAAGGCCGGGGTGATGCCTCTGGAAGTGATCAAGGACGACAACGGCCGCGCCACCGGCCTGAAGATGTGCAAGTGCAAGATGGACGGAATGACGCCCATCCCGATCGAGGGCACCGAGTTCGAGCTGGAGGCGGACATCATCGTTTCGGCCATCGGCCAGTCGGGCGATTTCGAGGGCTACGAGGATCTCGCCAACGAGCGCGGCTTCATGGACGTGGACGGGTTCTTCCGGGTCAAGGGCAAGGAGAAGCATTTCGCCGGCGGCGACATCATCCGCCCGCATCTGCTGACCACGGCCATCGGCCATGCCCGCATCGCCGCCGACGAGATCGACTTTTTCCTCTCCGGCGAGGAGCTGGCGAAGCGGCCGAAGGTGGACGTGGCGCACTTCAACCTGCTGGCCGAGCTCAACGCGCGCGGCCACGAGGTGCAGCCCTATGACGGAACCCAGACGATGGGCACCAGCAGCGCCGGGTGGGCGGTGCACAATTTCGAGGACCGCTCCGACAAGGATGTCATCACCCACGAGGAAATG
>JALSNA010000298.1 GCA_026987255.1 Hyphomicrobiales bacterium
TCAGGTTTCGGCGCGGGCTTGGGCGCGGGCTGCTTTGCTGGCTCGGGCTTGGGCGCAGGTTTCAGCTCAGGTTTGGGTGCAGGTTTCGGCGCGGGCTTCGGTTCGGGCTTGGGCGCGGGTTTCGGCTCAGGCTTGGGCGCAGGTTTCGGCTCAGGCTTGGGTGCAGGTTTCGGCGCGGGCTGCTTTGCTGGCTCGGGCTTGGGCGCAGCCTCCGGTTTCGGCGCAGGTTTTGGCGCGGTTTTCGGCTCAGGCTTGGGTGCGGGTTTGGGCGCGGGTTTCGGTTCCGGGGCGGCGATGATGAGCACATCCTTGACAAAAAGGGTCTTTTCGTTGCCCGCCGCGTCGGCCTCCTTCAGGGCAATGGCATAGCTGCCCGGCTCCAGTTCGCCCTTGGGCTCAAAAGTCCAATGCCCCTTGCCATCGGAGGTCAGCTGCGCGGACTTGCCCAGCTCATGGGTCTGGCCATTGAACATGACCTGCAGGGAGGTGGCGTCTCCTTCGGCCCACTGGCCGAAGAAGCGCGCCTTGCCATCCTTGATCTGCGCCGCATCGAGGGAAAGAACGGCGGGCGGCGTGGTGTCCACCTTCAGGGCGGCCGGGGCGGTGGCGGTGGAGACATTGCCCGCCGCATCGGCGGTTTTCACCGTGATGTCATAGGCCCCATCGGCGAGCCTTTGCGCCGGGGTCAGGGTCCAGTGGCCCTTGCCATCGGTGGCGAGGGCCTCATCGCGGCCCAGTTCCCAGGTCCTGCCGGCCAGGGAGACGGCCAGCGACCTGGCATCGCCCTCGGCCCAGGTTCCGGTGATCTTCGCCTTGCCGGCCGGAGCGCTGGCCGAGGTGACGGCGGGAGCGGCCGGGGCGGTGGTGTCCACCTTCAGGGCTCCCGCCTTCCTGACCGTGGTGGCATTGCCCAGGGCATCGGCCACGGTCATGGTCACGTCATGGGCGCCATCGGCCAGGTTGCCGGCCGTGAGCGTCCAGTTGCCCTTGTCATCGCTGGTCAATGCGGCATCCCTGCCCAGCTCCCAGGTCTTGTCATCGATGGCCACCTTGAGGCTTTTCGCATCGCCCTTCGGCCATGTGCCGGCAAGCCGGGCCGTGCCTGCCTCCGCCTTGGCGCTCTTGAGCACCGGGGCGGCGGGCGGCGTTGTGTCCACCAGCAGCTCGCTGGAGGTGGAATCGGCGGCCTTCGCACCGCCGGTGTCGAGCGTGACGGCCACGACATCATAAACGCCATCGGGCGGCAGGGCGGCCAGGGTCAGGCTCCAGTGGCCCTTGCCGTCGCTTTTCAGCTGCGGGTCGCGGCCCAGTTCATAGGTCTTTCCGGCCAGGGTGACGGCGAGCCTGGCGCCGGAGCCTTCCGGCCATGTGCCGGTGATGGTCAGCGGCGCGGCATTGGTCCGGAGCGGAGCCACGGACGGGGCGGCCAGCTTCACGCCCGCGCCGGAGGTATCCACGCGGCGCACCCCCCAGGTGGCCAGGGCGGCGGCGGCGGCGGCCTTCAGGGCGGCCCTGGAGGGGGCATCGCCATGCAGATAGGCATCGCGGCCCTTCATGGTCACCGAGGCCCAGCCATGGCCCTTCGCCTGCATGGCGGCGCCTGCCCCGGCGGCCAGCCTGTCCTGCATGGCCGGGGTGGTGATGAACCATGCCCCGGCGCCGATCAGCGCCAGCGGCAGCAAACCCCACAGCGCGCCCTTCAGGCAGCAGCCATATCTCCTCGTCATTGCGGATCCCCTTCTCGCGGTGTTTTCATGGGTGAGGGCTCACGATGGCGCATCGCTCCACGGGCCGGTGCGGCCAAGGATCGGCAAAATGGATTCGTTTCACGCGCCATGATGTATAACTGCCCCCGCAGATTGCCCGGCGGAACCGGTGCCGCCAGCATGGCAAATGATAATAAACAGTTAACGCGAAGCACGCAAGCGGCGGGCAAATGTGGCGAAAATTGGCCCGGACTCCCCGCATGGGGCGGATTTGTTGCAAAATGGCCACAGCGGCGGGCAAAAGCGGGCCGGGCGCCCTTGCAACGGTTGACCGCGGCGGCGCAAAGAGAGAAAACATGGCCATAGCGATTCAACGGTTGAATCGTTATTCACATGCCTCCGGAACCAGACCTTTGCAGGGGATCGGGGGGCAAAACAAACCGAAACTTCGCAAGAAGATTGTGGGAGATACAACCAATGACCAATTCCAAGTGGATCCGTCGCGCTCTGCTGGGTGGTGCCGCCATGACCGTCATGGCCGCCGGCGCCCAGGCTGACGACCTTTCCGCCCTGAAGGCTCAGATCGAGTCCCTGCAGGCGCGCGTGAACACCATCGAGGCCCGCGGCGCGGCCCTGCCCGAGGGCGTGTCCTTCCTGACCGTCGCCCGTGGCCACAAGGCCATCGCCATGACCAACGAGCCTTCCGAGGGCCTGAACGCCACTCCGGAGTCCCGTGGCCTGACCATTGCCGTGACCCCGACCGCCGATCTGCCGGCTCCGGCCACCGAGATCACTATCTCCGGCTATGTCCGCGCCCTGGCGAT
>JALSNA010000299.1 GCA_026987255.1 Hyphomicrobiales bacterium
GGGCACGGGCCTCTTTTTGGTTTGTGTGCGCAAAAGTGTTTGCGCACTCGCTCCGGCCCGCGCCCCCGCCCAACCACCCAAGATTATATGCAAGGTGGTTGGGAAGGGGCACGGGCCTCTTTTTGCGCTGAGGCGCGTCGTTCCGGCCCGCTCCCCCTCCCGGCCACCCAGATGATAGGTGAGGCGTCCGGGAGGGGAAGCGGGCCTTTTTTTGTTGGTGCAAAAGGGGGGTGCGGGCTTGCCGGGATCAGTCGTTTTGGGCTTTGCCGGGATCTTTGGCGAAGAGCATTCTGGCATAGTCGGAGAGGCTGGGCGGGGAGGTGGCGCGCCAGGGCAGGGGGCGCAGGAGCTGCAAGGTGGCGATGCCGATGCGGGCGGTGAGAATGCCGTTGACCGCGCCCTCGCCGAAGCGCGCCGAAAGCCGCCCGGCCAGGCCCTTGCCCAATACGTTCTGGATCACCGAATCGGTGAGCGCCAGGGAGCCGGTGAGCGCCAGATGGGTCATGACCATGCCGCCCAGCTTCAGCCCGCCCAGCAGGCCGGGGCGGCCGCCATAGAGGCTGGCCAGGGCGCGCAGCATCTTCAGGTTCTGGATGCTCACCGCCGCCATGTCGAGGGCGGCCATGGGTAAGATGGCGGTCATGACGGCCACTTGCCGGGCGGTTCTGGCTATGATGCGCGAGGCCTGTTCATCCAGCGGGGCGAGAAGCTCCTTCTCGGCCAGCTGAAGACGCTGGGCCGGGGTCATGATGGCCTCTTCGTGGGCGGCCATGCGCTGGATGGCCCAGCGCATGGAGGCTCGTCCGGAATAGAGATTTTCCAGCTTTTTCAGAACCTTGCCCATGGCCTCTTGATCATCTGATTCAAGCGCCAAGGCGGCCTCGTCATGCAGGCGCGCGATGCGCCGCAGGCGGGCCAGGCCGATCAGTTCGCGGCCGGTGATGATGAGCAGGGCAATGGCGGCAATGCCCGCCAGGGCCAATGCCGTCCAGCCGAGGATGGCGGAGCGGGCAAACAGGTTCTCCACCATGGTGGTGATGGCCGCGCCAGCCCAGAGGGTGAACAGGCCGAAGGCGGCCGAGGCCAGCACGCGCCCCCAGCGGAAGGCGCGGCGCATGTGGGCTCCGGCGCGGGCGGCGGTGTCCTTTTCCACCGTCTGCGGCAGGGCCGGGGCGGCCTCCTCCACCACCTCCACCGGGGCGGCCGTGGGCTGGCGCGCAGTCCTTGTCTTGGGGGCATCGGGTGCCGTCTCGTCGAGGACGAAGGCGGCGGGCTGGCGTTTTTGGCGGCTCATGAAAACCACTCCCCGGTGAGGAACTGCAAGGCGCTGTCGAGATGGATATGGGGAAAGGAGCCCGTGCGGGCAAGCGGATCGGACGGGGCCAGCAAGGGCGGGCGGAAGCGCACGAAGCGCAAGGCGCCGTGCAGCGATCCATCGAGGGCGGCGCGCGGGTCATCGGGCAGATCGCCGGGGAAGATGGCGGCCTGCGTCTTGCCATCGAAGATCTCACCGGAGATTTCTTCACCTTTTTCCGGGATGCCGATGATCACCGGCAATTCCTCGCCGTTTCTTTTCGCCGTTCCCTCGCGGGTGGCGCGGATGGCGGCCAGGGGCGTTGTCTCGATGGCCGCGCCGGCATATTCGGCCTTGCGCGCGGCCTGCTCGATGAGCAAGGCGAGGATGGCGCGCAGCCGCTCGTGGCTTTCATGGTGGATGAGATCGGCCTTGGTGGCGCAAAAGAGCACTCTTGCGGCGCGCCGCGCCAGCAGGCTGGATGCGCCGGTGCGCAGGCAGGCGAGCACGGAGGCCAGGGCCCCCTTGAGGTCGCGCACGGCACCTGCGCCGCCATTGAGGGCGGTGAGGATATCGGCCAATACCACCTGGCTGTCCAGGCGGGCGAAATGATCGAAGAAGAAGGGCCGGGCGACATGGCGCACATAGGCCAGATAGCGCCTTTCCATCTGCCGCCAGAGGCTGGCGGCGGGCAAGGATCCTTCTGGCGCGGGCAGGGGGCAGAAGGTGAGCAGGGGCGAGCCTTCCAGATCGCCGGGCATGAGGAAGCGGCCCGGCTGCAAGGCGGAGAAATGGCCAGGATTGGCGCGGCAGGCCTCCAGATAGGCGCGGTAGAGAGCTGCGGCGCGGCGCGCGGTCTGCTCCTGCAGGGGGGCGCGGATATCCAGCGTGGCGATGAAGTCCAGCCAGGGGCGGGCCAGCTCCTTGCGGGAGGGCTGGCGGGCGGCCTTGAGGATTTTATCGGACCAGGTTGCATAATCCATGTCCAGCAAAGGCAGATCGAGCAGCCATTCGCCGGGGTAATCGACGATGTCGATGTGCAGGCGGTTACGGCCGGTGCGGCGGGCGAGGAAGCCTTGCGGCTGGTAATCCACGGTGATGCGCAGTTGCGAGAGCTGGGCGGTGCTCTTTGGCCAGTGGCGGGCCTCGCCGGCGGTGAGGGCGGCGATGTGATCCTCATAGGCAAAGCGCGGCAGGTGGGCGTCGGGCTGCGGCTCCAGATAGGCGCGGCGGATGCGCCCGGCGCGGGCCGGCTCGAACAGTGGCAGGGCCCCGCCATGGAGCAGATTGTGCACCAGGGAGGTGATGAACACGGTCTTGCCGGCGCGCGAGAAGCCGGTGACGCCCAGGCGCAGCGTGGGGTTGAAGAGATTGGCGGCGGCCCCGGCCAGGGAGGCGGCGGCGTTTTTCGCCTCGTCCAGAATGGAGATGTTCTTCATGTGTGTGCCCCGTTTCCGCCATGGACCGGCAGATTATACCCCAAGCCCGCAATGGTGGGAAAATGATTCAGCTTGTGGATGCAAGATGCTGACAGGGCGGAACAATCAGTCAGTCTTGCGGCGCAGGTCCTTGGGGCGGACATAATGGATCAGGCGTCCCTGGGCGGGCGCAAATCGGCTCCAGGCGCCGATGGGCAGCTCGAAGGCGGCCAGGGCGGCGGTGGGGAACTTCCGGTGCAGGCGGTGCAGGGCCTTGGGTTTGCCTTCCCTTGCCAGTTGCCGGGCCAGATCGTGGATGGCGTTGTTGTGGCCGGTGAGCAGGAGGGTTTGCGCATGGCCGCCATGATCGCGGATGGCGGCGGCGATGGCTTCCATGTTGCCGAAGGTGTAAAGCTCATCCAGCCACAGGGGCTGAAGATCGAGCCCCAGGGCCTGGCGGACATGCTCCGTGGTCTGGCGGGCACGCAGGGCGGGGGAGGAGAGAATGACATCCGGCACAAGATTGTGGGCGGCGATCCACTTTCCCATGCGCGGGGCGTCCGCGTGGCCGCGCCGGCTCAAGGGGCGGTGGCGGTCGCCCAAGGCCGGATCGCTCCAGTCCGACTTGGCGTGGCGCATGAGCACAAGGCGGCGCATGATTCACTCTCCCGTGCCGATGGCGGCCAGATCGAAGGGGGTGGTCTGGTAGACCTCGTTGATCCAGTTGCCGAACAACAGGTGGGCGTGGGAGCGCCAGCGGTTCTCCGGCGTGGCGTGGGGGTCGTCATTGGGAAAATAGTTGGCCGGAATCCGGATATCCCTGCCTGCCTCCCTGTCGCGCCAGTATTCCTCCGCCAGCGAAGTGGTGTCATATTCGATATGGTTGAACATGTAGAGCATGCGGTGGGCGGCGTCCTCGACGAGACACAGGCCGGCCTCGTCGCTCTCCATGAGCACCTCAAGGCCGGAATCTGCGGGCAGATCGGCATGGCGCACCTCCGTCCAGCGCGAGACGGGGATGGAAAAATCATCGGAAAAGCCGCGCAGATAGGGCGAGGAGGGCTTCAGGTTGCGGTGGCGGAAGACGCCGAAGGCCTTTTGCGGCAGGGCGTGCTTGGGCACGCCGTGGAAATGGTGCAAGGCGGCCTGCGCGCCCCAGCAGATGCAGAAGGTGGAGTGCACATGGCCTTGCGTCCAGTCGAAGACGGCGCGCAGCTCGTCCCAGTAGGTGACCTCGTCAAAAGGCAACAGCTCCACCGGCGCGCCGGTGACGATCAAGCCGTCGAACTTTTCGCCGCTTTTGGCAATTTCGGCGAAGCTCTCGTAGAAGGCGATCATGTGCGCCTGGGGCGTGTTCTTCGGCCTGTGGCCGGTCATGCGCATGAGCGACATTTCCAGCTGCAGCGGGGTGGCGCCGATGAGGCGGGCGATCTGGGTCTCGGTGCGCACCTTGTTGGGCATGAGATTGAGCAGGGCGATGCGCAAGGGGCGGATGTCCTGGCGGATGGCGTCGGTCTCGCGCATGACCATGACGCCCTCGCGCTCCAGGGTTTCGCGGGCGGGCAGGTCATTGGGGATCTTGATGGGCATGGGCGCAACCTCCAGCACGAACGAAGATCGTGTCGTCAAGATGTATGCGCTTGCGCGCCTTGCCGCAAGAGGCGGCGGGCACCGATCAGGTTTCTACCCCGACCCGGTGCATCCGTGGAGGGTGCCGCACAGGGCGCGGACGTATTCCGGCCCGGTGCCGGCGTTGAAGGCGAAAACGCGCGCGCCCTGGATGCGCAGATGGCTGGCGCTGGCGGCGAAATCCTCCGGCGAGGCGCCGCCGTGGGACCAGCGGGGCATGTCCAGATTGCCGTTTTGCAGGCTGATGCCCTGCGGGCCGGCCCAGGTGAATTTCAGCATTTGCAGGGCCTCGGCCATGAGCATGGGGTCGTGATGGTTGACCAGGCAAACCTGGGCGCCGGTGCTCATGAGGGTGTCCACCATGCTGTCCAGGGGCCAGTGGCCGGGCAGGATGCCGTGCAGACGGCCATCGGCGCCGCGCTCCACCGCCAGCTCCACCCAGACGGGCAGGCCGGTGGCCACGGCGGCCTCGACGCCGAGCAGGCAGCGCTCGATGCCGCCGAGGCGCTCCATGTAGATCAGATCGCACCCGGCTGCGGCCAGGATGTCCGCCTTTTGGGCGAAAAGCCGCATGAGCTCCTTTTCGCTCAAGGCCGAGAGGAGTTTTTCCCCGGCGGGCAGGGCGCCGCGCGGGTTGAAACTGCCGGCCAGGGCGGTCTTGCAATTGGGGATGGCGGAGAGGGCCTCGCGGGCGGTGCGGATGGCGGCGGTATCGAGGCGGCGCATTTCATCGCTGCGCTCCAGGGCGGCCATGAGCAGCGGGCCGGTGGAATAGGTATTGGCGATGACGACATCGGCTCCGGCGAGGGCATAATCGCGGGTGATGGCGCCGATGGTGCCTGGATGCTCCAGATTGGCGGGGGAGGTCCACAGATCCGGATCGGGCTGCACGCCGCGGCGCACAAGCTCGCTGCCCCAGGAGCCCGCGGCGATGACCGGCTGGCCGGTCATGAGCTTGTCTTTCACGCCAATGTACATGGCGCGCATCATCCGGGATGTTTGACGGCAAAACCAGATGCCGCTAGGGCCCTGTGGCGGAAAAATTCTTCTCTCACGTCTCCCGGGTTGAAAAACTCCATCACAAATTGTGACGGATTGCCGTCTGACCTGCAACAGAGCGTTTTTGAAAGGCGCATCTCACGCCAGGGGCTTCAGGTGTGCTCCGGGGTGATTCGTCAGGTCTTGAGCGGCTTGCGCAGGGCCAGAAGGGCGGTGCGGGTGTCCGGGCTGTTCCAGTCGCGCGGCCCGAAGGCGACATAATCCACATGTCCATCGGGGCCGATGATGACCGTTGTGGGCATGCTGCGCACGCCATAATGGGCGGAGATATCGCGGTCTTCATCGACGATGATGGGGAAGGTCAATTCGTTGGTTTCGGCGAAATAGCGCGCCGAGGCCTTGCTGGGGCCGGCATGGACGCCGATGATGCCGATGTCCTTGCCTCTGACGGTCTGCCAGAGCGCCTCGATGGAGGGCATTTCGCGCCGGCAGGGCGGGCACCATGTGGCCCAGAAATTGAGCATGAGCACCTTGCCGCGATACTCCTTCAGGGTCAGCAAATCGCCATTGAGCGAGGCGGCGGCGAAATCCGGGGCCGGCGGGCGGCGTTTCACCCTGATGAGGCGCGCCTGGTAAGACGCCTGCGCCAGGGGCAGGGGCCAAAAAAGGCTGGCGGCGGCGGCAAGAGAAAGAACCTGGCGTCTTGAAAGGGTCATGGCTGTCTCCTCAGCTGCAAGATGGCCTGGCGGATTTCCGCATTGTCCCAGACGCGGCCGCCGAAGGCGATGTAATCGAGCCGCCCGTCGGGGCCGAGGATCATGGTGGTGGGGGTAAAGCGCACGCCCCATTGGCGCGAGACGAGGCGGCCGGAATCCCACAGCACCGGAAAGCTCGCCTTGATGCGCTTCACATAACGGCGCACCACGCCCAGACGGCCGCCCATGTGGATGGCCAGGACGATGACGCCCTTGTCGCGCAAGGATTGCCACAGCCGCTCCAGGGAGGGCATTTCGGCCAGGCAGGAGGGGCAGCCGGTCCACCAGAAATTGACCACCACAACGTGCCCGCGCATGCCCTCCAGACGGTAGGGCTGGCCGCTTGTATCGGGCAGGATGAAACCGGGCGGGGCGGGCCGGGCCTTGACCGGCATGAGCAGGCGGGCATCGGCGGCATGGACGGGGGCGAGGGGCAGATGCGCAAGGCATGCCAGCCCGGCGGCGGCCAGGATGGAGCGGATGATCTTGCGCAGGGGATGTTTCATTGCCTTGCCTTGAGCCTGCGGGCCACGTCGAGGGCGAAATAGGTCAATATGCCATCGGCGCCGGCGCGCTTGAAGCCGAGAAGCGATTCCATGATGACCTTGTCGCCATCGAGCCAGCCATTGTTCACCGCCGCCATGAGCATGGCGTATTCGCCGGAGACCTGATAGGCGAAGACGGGGGCGTGGAAGGCCTGTTTCAGCCGCCAGATGACATCGAGATAGGGCATGCCGGGCTTGACCATGATGGAATCGGCGCCTTCGGAAAGATCGAGGGCGGCCTCGCGCAGGGCCTCGTCGGTGTTGGCCGGATCCATCTGGTAGGTGCGCTTGTCGCCGCTCAGGCGGCTTGACGAGCCCACGGCATCGCGGAAGGGGCCATAAAAGGCCGAGGCATACTTGGCCGTGTAGGCCATGATCTGGATGTTGACATGCCCGGCCTCCTCCAGCGCCCGGCGGATGGCGCCGATGCGCCCGTCCATCATGTCGGAGGGGCCCAGGATGTCGCATCCGGCTTCCACCTGGTTGAGGGACTGGCGGATGAGGGCCTCCGTGGTGGCGTCGTTGAGGATGTAGCCTTCGGCGTCAATCAGACCGTCCTGGCCGTGGGAGGTATAGGGATCGAGGGCCACGTCGGTGAGGATGCCGATGTCCAGGGCGGCGTCCCTGATGGCGCGCACGGCGCGGCAGACCAGGTTGTCCGGGTTCCAGGCTTCCTCCGCAGTCTCGCTGCGCCGCTCGTCCGGGGTATTGGGAAACAGGGCGATGACGGGGATGCCCAGATCCTGCGCCTCCCTGGCGGCGGCCACGCACCTGTCGATGCTCATGCGCTCCACCCCGGGCATGGAGGCCACCGGCTCGCTGCGGTCCTTGCCCTCGATGATGAAAAGCGGCCAGATGAGATCGTCCGTGGTGAGCACATTCTCGCGCACCAGGCGGCGGGCCCAGCTGGTGCGACGGGCGCGGCGCGGGCGGTTCAAGGGAAAGGGAGCATAGGGATGGGACGTCATGGCCTTGTCCTGCCTTTTTTGTTTGCGGCAAGAAAAGACCCAAAAGGGGCCGGGAGTCAACGTGGCTGAAGATCACGGGGCGGTGATCAGTGACAATACTTGTAGCGCCCTGCGCGGCCCAGGTCGAAATGGAAGTGATTGCGGTGGGCCTTGTTGGCCTCCGGCCCCAGGACGGTGGAAAAGATGCCGCAGGCGTTCTTGTGGACCTCGCGCAGGAAGGCGGCCCTTTTGTCGAACAGGGCGGAAAAGCCGCCCCAGTCCTTGAGAACGGAGATGGCTTTGCCATCCGCGAGGGTGAAGACGGCGACATCCAGGGCATTGCCAAAGGCATGTTCGGAAATGCGCACCGGGCCGCGCGTTATCCCCCCGCGGCGGCGGCAGGCATAGGACGAATACTGGCGAATGGCCACCACCGGCTGGTGGAAGCGCTTGCGGGCCGCCGGTTGCACCACATCGGTCAGCCACTTGTAGACGGCGGCGGCGAAGGTGCAATTGAGCTTGGCGGGCGGCGTGATCTTCACCGCGCCGAATGCGCGCACCAGCACCGGCGCGGCGATGCCGCAGCCGGAAGGCCCGCCGATGGGCGGCAGGGGCTTGGCATCCACATTGGTGGCCGCCAGCACCACCGCGCAGCGGGCGCGGGCCTTTTGGGCCGCCTCCCTGGGCCATGCGCCGGTCTCCTTCGGGGCCAGCATGACCGCCTTCATGGGATTGCGCTCGCGGCCCAGGGCATCGAGCTTCACGTCCAGCCGGCCGTTTTTCTCCATGACGAGAGGGGCGGCCGCCTTACCGTCGGCGGATCGTCCCGGTTTGGCGGAGCCGGGCGGCCACGTGGCCAGACGGGCCGGGCGCGGACGTGGCCTGGGCGGATTGGCAAGCGGCGTGACGGGTGCCGGATAGAGGGCTCCTGGCGCAGCCGGGGCGGAGGCAGGTCCGGGCGCGATGCGGCGCGGCCTGCGCGGGGCGGGCTTGCCGGAGAGGGCATCGAGCTTTTCGCTGATGAAGCGGCCAAGGTCGAACCCGCGCGCGGGCATCTGGCCGGGCAGGGCAAGGGCCATGGGCAGCACCAGGGCAATCATGAAAAGCTTGTGGCGCAAAGGCCGCCTCCTGGTATTAACGGGCCATGTGGATATTTTCAGTCTATGCCATCGTGGTAAAGGCAAAATTATGACTGCCCCGCGGCTGCGGACAGGGGGGCGAGAAAGACCAGATGGCTTTCGCAGTCTTTGCAATCGGAGCTGCCGAAGCCGGGCAGGGGGCTGGCATGACCGGCCTGCCTGAGCGCGCCGGCCAGATGGCATTCGGATTCTTGCGCAAAGCCCAGGGCGAAGATCTCTTCTCTTGCGCAGGTCAGCCAGTCGATGTGCCAGCGGCGCTTCTTGCGCTTTTTCATGTGCCGCGAAACGCGCCCGCGCAGGCCGCCCGGTCCGCGGGCGGAGCCTGCATAGGCATACCATCCGGCGGGCACTGTGCGGCCCCGGAAGCGGCCGCTTGCGAAAGTGAGCGGCTCAGGCAGGGAGAAGACAAGCACATAGCTGCCCGGCCCGGCGGGCAGGTGGCGGGCCGCGCGGCGGGGGACAAGGCGCGCATGGGGCCAAAGTTCCTTCAGGCGCGCGCGGATGTCATCGGGCAGGCTCACGAGGCATCCTCCAGCACCTCCACGGGGCCGAAAATGGATATGAAGGTTTCCATCAGGGCGGCGTCCAGCTCTTCCATGGAAACCTCCTTGCCCAGATCGTGGAGGGAGGTGACGCCATGATCGCGGATGCCGCAGGGCACGATGCCGGAGTAATGCGACAGATCGGGGTTCAGGTTGATGGCGATGCCGTGGCGGGTGGCCCAGCGCGAGACGCGCAGGCCGATGGCGGCGATCTTGTCCTCGCGATCCGCGCCCTTGTCCGGCCTGTTCACCCAGACACCGACCCTGTCCTCGCGCCGTGCCGCCTCTATGCCGAAAACGGCCAGGGTTTCGATGATCCATTGCTCCAGCCCGGTGATGCAGGCGCGCACATCGCGCCCGCGCCTGCGCAGATCGAGCATGACATAGGCCACCCTCTGGCCGGGGCCATGATAGGTATATTGTCCGCCGCGGCCGGTGGTGAACACCGGAAAGCGATCCGCGTCGAGCAAATCGCAGGGGCGCGCGCTGGTGCCCGCGGTATAGAGCGGCGGATGCTCCACCAGCCAGACCAGCTCGCGGCCCTCATCGCTGGCGATGGCTTGCGAGACGGCGCGCATGCGCGCCTGCGCGGCCGCGTAGTCCACAAGGGCGCAGGTGCGCTGCCAGCGCGCCGGACTAAAGCTGCGCAATTTCGTCAAGCTGGCGGAGAGGGCGTTACGGTCTGTGCTGGTCATGGGCAAGTTTCATGTTTTTGCGGCTTGATAAAAGGCACAGGCCTTGATAAACACCACCTCGCCTGCAACATCAATCACGGTTTGCGGCCGTGGCGGAATTGGTAGACGCGCAGCGTTGAGGTCGCTGTGGGGTAAAACCCGTGGAAGTTCGAGTCTTCTCGGCCGCACCATTTGTCTCTCTCACGACAAGTTCGCTTTCGCTCACGCCGGTATTTTGTGCCGTGGGGCCTGATCCAGAAAATGGTTGCCATTTTTTGGGCTGCGGCTTTCTTGCCGTGCAGCTTGAT
>JALSNA010000300.1 GCA_026987255.1 Hyphomicrobiales bacterium
CACGCAAGGGATGGCAGGGCAATGAGCAACAGCAGCAAGGCGCCCGCCAGCATGGTGTGCAGTGCCGTCATGAGAATTGCCTCAAACCTGTCATGTCATTCCGTTGCCACCATCTGCCCGGCGGACACTCCCGGCGATGCTCCGGGCCACTCCCGGATCGTCTAGGAGGACGCTGTCTTGTCATCTTCTTTCACCGCCGTGTTTTTTTCAGCCCCTTCGGAGGCGGCGGCATCACCGGAGGTGCCCGTGCCGCTTTCCTCCGCCCTTGGGCCATCATCTCCGGACGAATCGTGCCCGCCATCTGCGCCGGGTTTTTCCCCTTCCTCCATTTCGGCCACGCGGCGTATCAGATCCTTCACCGCAACGTGCTTGCTGATATAGACATTCTGCTCACCCACCAGGTGGCATACGCCCGACCTGATGAGGATGTCGCGCACAGAACTGCTGAGCGAAGAAAAGGCCAGGGTGATGCCCAGCGATTTCAGGCGCTCCAGCAGGTTCTTGAGCATCTCGACGCCGGATGCGTCGATGCTGGTGATGCCATAGCCGACGACGAGAATGAACTTCACGTCCGGATCGTTGCTGATGAGATAGAGAAGGCTTTGCTCGAAGTAGTTGACGTTGGCGAAATAGAGCGGCCCGTCAAAGCGGATGACGGTGATTTTCGGGTGCAGCCTCGGCAGATTGTGGCGCCTGGCGTTGCGCAGCATGCCGTGTTCGTCCATGCCGAGCAGCACCACCTCCGGTTTCATCGTCCTCATCAGGTAGAGCACCAGAGAAAGGAAAATGCCGGTAAGGATGCCCCAGTGAATCTGCGGCGCAAAGAGCAAGGTGGCGATGAAGGTGACCACCGCGGCCAGCCCGTCGGCGCGGGTGACTTTCCACGCCTCCTTGAAGACATTGAAATCGATCAGCCCGTAAACGGCCACCATGATGACCGCGGCGAGCACCGGCTTGGGCAGGTGATAGAGCGCGCCGGTGAAAAACAGCAAGGTGATGAGAACGAACAGGGCGCTGAAGATGGAGGCCATGCCGGTTCTGGCGCCGGATGCGAGATTCAGCGCCGAGCGCGAGAACGAGCCGCTCACCGGCATGGAATGGCTGAAAGCCGCCGCCACCTTGGCCAGGCCCTGGCCGATCAGCTCCTGATTCTCGTCCCATTCGGTGCGCGTCTTGATGGCGATGATCTTGGAGCTGGACATGGCCTCCATGAAACTGATGATGGCGATGATGAAGGCCGTCGGCAGCATGTGAATGCTGGTCTGCACGTCGATTTTCGGCATGCCGAAGTCCGGCAGGCCGGCGGGAATGGCGCCGACCACATGCCCGCCGGATTTCTCGAAGCCGATCATGTAACTGATGAAGGTGGCAATGGCCACCACGATGAGCACGCCGGGCAGTTTGGGAGCATATTTCTTCAAAAGGGCCAGAGCCAGCAGCGCCGTCAGACCGAAGACCAGGGACAGCATGTGGGCATGGGCAAAGTTCTCGATGACATGCAGAATGTCGCTGAGAAAATGCTTGCTGCCCTTGCGCGGGATGGAGAGCATGGCCGGCAGTTGCGCAAGGGCGATGATGATGGCGGCGGCATTGATGAAGCCGCGCAGCACCGGGTAGGAGAGAAAGTTGAGCAGCACGCCCATGCGGCCTATGCCCAGGGCCATCTGGAACAGGCCGGAGAGCAGCGCCATGAGCGTGACGTAAGCGTAGAACTGCTCGCTGCCGTAAGGCGCCATGGTCATGATGCTGGCGGCGGTGAGCAGGGAGGTCATGGCGACCGGCCCGGTGGAAAGGGCTGGCGAAGAGCCCCACAGCGCGCCGATTATGACCGGCAGCAGCGATGCATAAAGGCCATAGTAGGCCGGAACACCGGCCAGTTGGGCATAGGCCAGGGACTGGGGAATGGCGACCAGCGAGACGGTGAGCCCGGCGATGAAATCCGCCTTCAGGGTTTCGCCGTTCATCTTCGGTAACCACGACATGAACGGGAAAAGCCGGGACCAGAGCGATCCCAGAGGTTGCAGATTGGCGAGATTCATACGGGCCTCCCTTGCGGAGAACGGCAAATGGAAGACGCCCTTGAAAAGGGGTCCCCGGCAGGAAAGGATACATGTGTTGGCTGTTCGGGGGAGCGAGCGCAGCCCAGCTCCGGCGACAGTCAGATGATGGCTGCCTGCATCAGGAGGTCAGAAAAATACGGACAGAGCCAGGTTCGTGGCTTCATCCGCCGCTGTTCCGGGCACCACATCTTATGTGTGATGCTCCATCAGACCACCAGTAACAGGAACTTGATGGAGGTCTCTTATGAATTAAGTTCATTGATGTCAACATGCAAATTGTCACCAAGGACAGAATGGTTGGGTATATTCAGCGAGCATCTCCATTGACTGTCTGAAAGACCATCCTCACCCCCTGCCAACCACCCGTGGTGCCCATGATCGGGGTGGTTGGCAGGGGGATGGATGGACGCGCAAGCGTTTTTGGGGAC
>JALSNA010000301.1 GCA_026987255.1 Hyphomicrobiales bacterium
TGCCGCGCGGGCCCGACAACAGCCAGGCATGATGCATGCGCCCCGAGCGGGCCGCCTCCAGCATGCGCGCCTCGGCCCGCAAATGGCCGATCAGGTGCGCATTGGCCGCCGGATGGAGAGCACCGGGGCTCTCCTGCGCGTCCTTGCTCCTGGCGCTCATGGCCTGCGTCCTTTCAGCAGGGGCTGGACGAGAGCACGCACGCGGCCGGCCACCTCCCCGATGGAGCCTGTGGCATCCACCAGTTTGCATCTTTGCGGATCTTCGCGCGCGATGCGCTGCCAGGCTTGCCGCAACCTGTCATGAAAATCCCGGCCAAAGCGCTCGAAACGATCCTCGCCCTTGCCATCCCCTCGTGTCGCCGCCCTTTGCAACCCGGTTTCCACCGGCAGATCGAAAATCAATGTCAGGTGCGGGCGTGTCCCGTCCACCACCTCGCGCTCCAGGGTATCCACCAGGGCGGCGGGACAATCCCCGGCATAGGCCTGATAGGCGCGGGTGGAATCCATGAAGCGGTCGCACAGCACGATCTCGCCGCGCGCCAGGGCCGGGCGGATGATGCGGCGCAGATGATCATCGCGGGCGGCATAGTTGAGCAAGGCCTCGGCGGTGGAGGACAGGCTGCCGGTCTCGCCGGTGACCAGCAGCTTGCGGATGGCCTCGGCGCTTTTCGTGCCGCCCGGCTCGCGGGTGGTGAGAACCGCATGGCCCTGCTGGCGCAAATGATCCGCCAAAAGGGCGATCTGGGTGGATTTGCCCGTGCCCTCGCCGCCTTCGAAAGTGATGAAAAGGCCTTTTGCGCCCATGTCCGCCCAACTTTCCTGTTGCGCGGCCATTATCCGCCGAAAATCCAGAACTTCAAGGTGCCGAAGGCCTTGCTCCACATGTTGTCGTCGGCCTCCACGGAGCGCGCCGCATAGAGCGGGAAATAGGCGATGGTGCGCCCGTCCAGCCGGATGCGCAGCTTGGCCACCGCCGCGCCGCGGCGCACCGGGGCGCGCAAGGGGCCGGTATAGACGATCTCGGCATCGGCCCCCTTGCGCTCCTCGTCGGAGAGGCGCGCGCGGATGGTGTCCTTGGCCATGAGCGGCACGCGATCCTTCACCCCGCCCCAGACGCGCGCATAGCCCACCGTCTCGCCGGGGCCATAGAGCACCACCGGGCGGAACTGGCGAAACCCCCAGTCGAGCAGCTTGCGCGTCTCGGCGGCCCGGGCGCGCTTGGATTTCATGCCGTTGAGCACCGCGATCAGCCTGCGCCCGTCACGCACCGCGGAGGCCACCATGCCATAGCCCGATTCCCTGGTGTGGCCGGTTTTCACCCCGTCGGCGCCGGGATATTTGCCCAGCAGCGGATCGCGGTTGAACTGGCGGATCTTGTTCCAGGTGAACTCCTTTTCGCTGAACAGCTTGTAGTAACCGGGGAAGACCTCGATGAGATAGCGCGTCAGCTGGGCAAGTTCGCGCGCCGTCATCTTCTGCCCGGGATCGGGCAGCCCGGTGGCATTGGCGAAGGTGGACTTTTTCAGCCCCAGTTCGCGGGCACGCTTGGTCATCAGGGCGGCGAAGGCCTCCTCGGAGCCCGAAATGCCCTCGGCGATGGCGATGGCCGCATCATTGGCCGAGGCGATGACCACGGCGCGAATCAGGGTGCGCAAGGGGATGCGCTCGCCGATCCTGGCATACATGGTGGAACTGCCCGAGGCCGCCCCGCCCTTGCGCCAGGCGTTTTCGGAAATCTCGAAGACATCGTCTTCCGACAGGACCCCCTTCTTGAGCATTTCGAAGACCACCACCAGGGTCATGATCTTGCTCATGGAGGCCGGGGACATCAGCTCATCGGCGCGCTTGGCGAAATAATCCTTGCCGGAGCGTGAATCCACCAGATAGGCATATTGCGCCTTGACATCGAAGCCCTTCGGCTGGGTCTTTTCGACGGCCTGCGGCTTGGGCTTGCGTTTTTTCGCCAAGGCCTCCTGTGGCGCGAAAACGCCAGCCAGCGCAAACGACAGCGCCGCCGCCATCGCGAAGTTTTTCAACAGGCCGTGAAACATGAAAACATCAAACCCTGTTCAGGTTGCCCCCTTGCACTGACAAATATACAGGCCTTTGCGCCAAAAACAACCGCAAGAGCGTCTCTATCGACTGTCTTGAAGGCCATCCTCACCCCCCTGCCAACCACGCGTAGTGTCCCATGACCTGGGTGATTGGCAGGGGGTGAGGGTGGACGCGCAAGCGCTTATCAAGCCCCCCAAGACAATGCAGCTCATGGCGGCAAAGCCCCGCCATCAGAAAATCTTTACCCATTCCTGCTAGGGTCAGGACTCATAAAGAGGGATGGCAGATGCAGGATTTTGGCAAAATCCCGGTGTCTTTTCGTCCGCAGGCAATACTTGAAGGTATTGGCAAGGGCGAAAAAGCTCCGGGATGAAGCATAAATCCTGCAGATGCCGTTCAAATTTATGGGTCCTGACCCTAGGGTCAGGACCC
>JALSNA010000302.1 GCA_026987255.1 Hyphomicrobiales bacterium
GACGCCCTCCGCCCCGTCCAGCCCGTCTTGCCCGGGCTTGACCCGGGCATCCATGCGGCCTTTCAGCCCGGGCAGGAAGGCGTGCAAACCCGGGCAGATGCCCCGGCAGGAATAATGACCGCCGACTTCGGGTTTTGCTCAGCATGGATTGCCGGATCAAGTCCGGCAATGACGTGGAGAGGGGCAACATGGGCCGCACTCCCAGTGCAAACGCGTGTCATCTGCACCAGCCGCCTCACCCAGCCCCTCGCGGGAAGGGGTTTGCAACCCCTTCCCGAAGGTTTCTACACGCAAAATCAAGACGCCAAGGCCGAAATATTCCGGAAGGGGATACAATCCCCTTCCGGCGCTCCTCTCCACTCCCATGCTCGATGGCTTTGGCATGGACGGTTGAAATTCCCACTTCAGACCCCATCCCCCATCAAAGCGGAATATTGTCATGCTTTTTCCAGGGGTTTTCCAGTTTCTTGCTGCCTAGCATGCGCAGGGCGCGGGTGAGGCGTTGGCGGGTGTTGCGCGGCTGGATGACGTCGTCGATATAGCCGCGCTCGGCGGCCACGAAGGGGTTGGCGAAGCGCTTTTCGTAGTGCGCGATGTGGGCGGCCGTCTTTTCCGCGTCATCGAGGTCCTTGCGGTAGAGGATTTCCGCCGCCCCCCTGGCCCCCATGACGGCGATTTCCGCCGTCGGCCAGGCATAGTTGACATCCGCCCCTATGTGCTTGGAGGCCATGACGTCATAGGCCCCGCCATAGGCCTTGCGGGTGATCACCGTCACCAGCGGCACGGTGGCCTGCGCATAGGCGAAGAGCAGCTTGGCCCCGTGCTTGATCAGCCCGCCATATTCCTGCGCCGTGCCGGGCAGGAAGCCGGGCACGTCCTCGAAGGTCACGATGGGAATGTTGAAGGCGTCGCAAAAGCGCACGAAGCGCGCCGCCTTGCGCGAGGCATCGGCGTCCAGCACCCCGGCCAGCACCATCGGCTGGTTGGCCACGAAGCCCACTGTCATCCCCTCCATGCGCCCGAAACCGGTGATGATGTTGGCCGCGAACTCCGCCTGGATCTCGAAGAAATCGCCCTCGTCCACCACCTTTTCGATCAGCTCGTGCATGTCGTAGGGCTGGTTGGGATTGGCCGGCACCAGGCTGTCCAATGATGGCTCCACCCGCCCGCCATCGTCGAAGCAGGGCAGCCGCGGCGGCGCGCTGGCGTTGTTCGCCGGCAGGAAATCCACCAGCCTGCGCACCTGCAGCAGGGCCTCCAGGTCGTTGTCGAAGGCCCCGTCGGCCACCGATGAGCGGGCGCAATGCACATCCGCCCCGCCCAGTTCTTCTGCCGTCACCGTCTCGTTGGTGACCGTCTTCACCACGTCCGGCCCGGTGACGAACATGTAGGATGTGCCGCGCACCATGAAGATGAAATCGGTCATCGCCGGCGAATAGACATCGCCCCCCGCGCACGGGCCCATGATCACCGAGATTTGCGGAATGACGCCGGAGGCCTGCACGTTGCGGAAGAACACCTCGCCATAGCCGCCCAGCGCCGCCACCCCCTCCTGGATGCGCGCCCCGCCGGCGTCGAACAGCCCGATGATGGGCGCGCGGTTGCGCAGCGCCATGTCCTGGATCTTGCAGATCTTGGCCGCGTGGGTTTCCGACAGCGAGCCGCCGAAGACGGTGAAATCCTTGGCGAAGACATAAACCGTGCGCCCGTTGATGGTGCCCCAGCCGGTCACCACCCCGTCGCCGGGGATCTTGCGCTTGTCCATCCCGAAGTCCGTGCAGCGGTGCTCCACGAACATGTCGTATTCCTCGAAGGAGCCCTCATCCAGCAACAAGGCGATGCGCTCGCGCGCCGTCAGCTTGCCGCGCGCGTGCTGGGCCTCGATGCGCCGCGCCCCGCCCCCGGCCAGCGCCTCCTCCCGGCGCCTTTGCAACTCTCGCAGAATCTCGCGCATGCCGCCTCCCTTCGCGTTCAATCCCGACCAGACCCTAACACCCGGCGCGGGTATGGAAAAGCCAACGGTAGTCTATGACAGGGCAATCGCATTTGGCCAAAATGCAATCGTGCCCGTATCGGTCAAGCCGCCGGATTTGCCAATTCATCGTGAACTTGCTGGCATGACACTGACGGAAATCCCGTTCTTCAACGTCATCCCCGCACTCCCTTCCGTCATCCCCGCACTCTCTTCTGTCATTCCCGCACTCTTTTCCGTCATCCCCGCGAAAGCGGGGATCCAGAGCACGCCTGACAAGCGCCTGAGCCTGCCGGTCTGTGCTCTGGATATCCGTTTTCATGGGCATGACGGAGAATGAAAGTGCTCCACAGGGCATTTGATGTGCAAAAACATTCATATGCGATTGCCCTGAGTCTATGAAAACAGGCTCCGGCCCGCATCGCCTCATCCGGCGCGCAACAGCTCCAGAAGATGCGCCGCCGCCATGAACTCCCTTTGCCTTTGCGCAAGCTGCGCCTTAGCCTCGCGGTCG
>JALSNA010000303.1 GCA_026987255.1 Hyphomicrobiales bacterium
GAGGCCATGGCGGCGGCTCTGGCGGCGGGCAGGCAGGTGCTTTTGCTGCTGCCGGAAATCGCCCTGACCGGACAGTTCATCCGCCGGGTGACGGAGCGCTTCGATGCCGCCCCGGCGCAATGGCATTCGCAGATGACGCCAAGGGCGCGCGCCAGGGTGTTTCGCGCCGTTGCCAGGGGCGAGGCGAAAATCGTCGTGGCGGCGCGCTCCGGGCTTTTCCTGCCATGGAAGAACCTCGGCCTGATCGTCGTCGATGAAGAGCATGAAGGGGCCTACAAGCAGGAAGGGACAGTGCCCTATCACGGGCGCGACATGGCTGTGGTTCTGGGCTCCTTGGGGCGTTTTGCGGTGATCCTGTCCTCGGCCACGCCATCATTGGAGAGCCTGGTGAACGTGGACCGGGGGCGTTATGGCCATATCGTCCTGCGCCGCCGCCACGGGGGTGCGGTGCTGCCGGAAATTTCCCTGGTGGACCTGCGCGCGCAAGGGCCGGACAGCGGGCATTGGCTGTCCGCTGCGGTGGTGGAGGCGGTGGATGAAACACTGGAGCGCGGCGAGCAGGCCTTGCTGTTTCTCAACCGGCGCGGATATGCGCCCCTGACCCTGTGCCGGGCCTGCGGGCACCGCATGCAATGCCCAGATTGCACCGCCTGGCTGGTGGAGCACCGCTTTCGCGGCGTGCTCCTGTGCCACCATTGCGGCCATGAAGAGGCCCTGCCCAAGACCTGCCCCTCCTGTGGCGCGGAAGGCAAGATGACCGCCGTGGGCCCCGGTGTGGAGCGGCTGGCCGAGGAGGCCTGTGAGCGCTGGCCGCAGGCGCGCATCGCGGTGCTGTCGTCCGATCTGCAAAAGGGGGCGCGTTTGCGCGAGCTGCTGGAGGCCATTGCGCGCGGCGAATACGATCTCGTCATCGGCACCCAGCTGGTCGCCAAGGGGCATCATTTTCCCAACCTGACGCTGGCGGCTGTGGTGGATGCCGATCTGGCGCTGGAGACGGCCGATCCGCGCGCCGGGGAGCGCACCTGGCAGCTTCTGGCGCAGGTCTCCGGACGCGCCGGGCGGGCAGGCAAGAAGGGCCGGGCGCTGATCCAGACCTGGATGGCGGACAATCCGCTCATGCGCGCCCTGGCGGCGGGCGACCGCGACGGCTTTCTGGCGCAGGAAAAGCGCATGCGCGAAATGGCTGGCATGCCGCCCTATGGCCAGCTTGCGGCTCTCATCATTTCCTCCAGAAACGAGGCGGCGGCGCAGGATTTCTGCCGCCAACTGGCGCGCGCCCGGCCGCTGGCGGAGGATTTCCTGGTGCTGGGGCCCGCTGCGGCCCCCATCGCCATGGTGCGCGGGCGCAAGCGCTTGCGGTTTCTGATCAAGGCGCCACGCGAGGCGGACATGCAGGCCTTTCTGCGCGCCTGGCTGAAGGACATCCGCCCGCGCGGCGATTTGCGCCTTCAGGTGGATGTCGATCCATACAGCTTTCTGTAAAAAAGCGCCGCGGCCAATCAGGCGCGGCGCTTTCAGACAGTTTGCATGATGGAAGCGGATCAATCGCCCTCGCCCGGTTCGGGGGTAAAATACTTCTCCAGCTTGTTGGGCTCACCGTCGTATTTCTCGTGATCGGGCAACGGATCCTTCTTCTCGGTGATGTTGGGCCAGATCTTGGCATACTTGGCGTTGAACTCCACCCATTTCTCCATCCCCGGCTCGGTATCGGGCAGGATGGCCTCGGCGGGGCATTCGGGCTCGCAGACGCCACAATCGATGCATTCGTCCGGGTCGATGACCAAGGTCACCTTGCCCTCGTAAAAGCAGTCCACCGGGCAGACTTCGACGCAGTCGGTGTATTTGCACATGATGCAGTTATCAACGACGACATAGGTCATGGCGTGTCCCTCAATTGATGCTGCCCTGGAGCCTTCCCGGCGCGGGCGCTTTCGACAGTTGGTTGTGACTTGCCTATAGCAAGACTCAAGGCCTTTTACACCTGATTTTCACCAAGTGGCAAACTCGGATTTGGGCTTATTGCCGCATCCTGCCCTCGTGCGGGGCATCCCTTCCGCTTTCAGGCGCATCGAGACGCTTTTTCAGCAAGGCCGCCTGCTTTGCCCCCACCCGTTTTTCGGCCAGCCCGGTGACTTCGAAAACGGCGCAAAACCCCTTGTGGGCTATGGTCAGCACATCGCCGGGGCGCACAGGGGCACAAGCGCGGGCGATCTTGCGCCGGTTGATGCGCACATGGCCTGCGCTGATCATTTTTGCCGCCATGGCGCGGGTCTTGGCAATGCGCACGCACCACAGCCACTTGTCGGCCCGCTGCGATGGTGGGGCCTGCGGCTCCGGGCCCGGTTTGTGCTTGCGGTATCTTGCCTTCATGTGAACAATATTATGAAGTCAATCAGGTGTCTCTACTAGGGTCAGGACTCATAAAGAGGGATGGCAGATGCAGGATTTTGGCAAAATCCCGGTGTCTTTTCG
>JALSNA010000304.1 GCA_026987255.1 Hyphomicrobiales bacterium
TCAGGTTCCGGCTCCGGCTCCGGCTTCACTTCCGGTTCGGGGGCAATGTTCTGTTCTTGCTGCTCCTCGCGCAACAAGCGGGCGGCCTCGGCCATCTTGACCAGCGGCGGCGGCTCCATGGCCATCTGCGGTTCCGGTTCGCCTTCGATATCACCCTGGATCTTTTCCTCGATGACCGGTGTGACCTCCAGGTTCATACTGATGGAAGCCACGTCGCTTTCGATCACTCCGGCATGGCGGGCGTTGTTTAGCAAGACAAGAAAGCCCCCATGCAAAATCAGCACGACAAGGAAAATCGAGCTCTCGCGCAACAGCAGCAGCAGTTTTTGCCTCCATCCGGACATTGAAAGCCCCTTACTTGCGCCGCACGGCGATGAGTTGCACATGGGTGATTCCGGCATCGGACAGCCGTTTCAGCAAAGGCAGGACAGTGCCCGTCCTGGCCGCCCGGTCGGCCTTCAGGCGCACTTGCAGGTTTTGCGCGCCCATGTTCTTCAGGCGCGTGACAACGGCATCCATGGCCAGCCGCTCATCTGCGAGCGCCATATCTCCGTCACGGCCAATGAGCACAACCGGCCCGTCATCGGCCAACGCAGAGCCCGCGGGGGCTTCGGGCGGCTCCACGTCGAACAGCTCGGCGGCGCGGAATGTGCCAGCTATCATGAAGAAGGTAAGCAGCAGGAAAACGATGTTGATCATCGGGATCAGGCGGTCGTTCTGATCCGGCTCGCGCTGGCCGGGCAGAAGATCGCCTGCACCAGCAGGGTCAAATGGATTGCTCATTGCCTGATCTCCTGGCCCGCCGGTGGCTCCAGGTGCGGCTCTTGCGTCCGTTCCCCGGCCTGACCGGTCTCATGCATGACGATCTGCACCCTGAAGCCGGGAAGCACCTTCAGGGCGTTCATGACATCGATGAGCAGTTGCACCGACACGTCGTCATCCGGATCGACCATCAGCAGGGGCGCATCGTCCTTGTCCCCATGTCCCTGGTGATGGGCCAGCACGCCGGTGAAGCTCTCCAAGGTGCCGATTTCCTCATCATCCAGAAGAATAACGCCATCGGCATGAATGGTCAGGCGCAGTTTTTTGGTCCCTCTGGCAATGGCCGGCAAAGCGGGCGGTGGCGTCATGGCCTTCAGGGGTGTCTTGCGCACGCTGATGTCCACTGGCGTGAAGCGGTCGAACTGGGTGACGACCATGAAGAAGATCAGCAGGATGAAGGTGAAGTCGATCAGCGGCGCCATGGACAGCACGGAACGGCGGCGGCGGCCCTCCAGGGCAAAGGCCGCCGGCCGCCGCATGGTTTTTGCGTCGCGATGCGCCATGCCTACCCCCGCTCCAGGGCGTCGTCACGGCCGCCGTCATAGACCCGCGCGAGAAAGCGCGCCACCGTAACGGAGGCAAACTGGCGCAGCTTGTCCAGCTTGTTCTGCGCCATGTTGAAGGCGACGATGGCCGGAATGGCCACCACCAGCCCCATGGCGGTGGTCAGCAGAGCTTCCCAGATGCCGCCGGCCAGCACCGCCGGATCGGCCTTCGATCCGGATGTCTGCAATGCCTGGAAGGCCGAAATCATGCCCAGGATCGTGCCCAGAAGCCCCAGCAGGGGGGCAATCAGGCCGATCAGTTCCAAGAGGCGGTCATTGCGAGACAGGCGAATCATCTCGCGGCTGGCAATGGCGCGGATTTCCGCCTCCACAGCCTCACGCCCTTCTCCGGCCATGATGCGCTGTGCCCCGGCCCGCAGCATGCGCGCCACCGGATGGCGGGACGGTCCCAGGGCGGCAAGGGCTGCTTCCACCCCCCCTTCGTCGAGAGCGGCAAGCGCCTCTTCTATGCGCCGCGTGCTGCCCAGGCGGGCAAAGAGGAAGATGAAGATCTTGCTGATGATCAAGGTCAGTGACAGAACTGACATGAGCGCCAGGATTGCGCCGGCCGGGCCGATGTAGTTGTAAATCTTGATGAGGGTATCGCTGTCCAGGCTTGTGTTCATTGGTGCATGCCTTTCTTGCCGTTCCTGTCAGGACAAAATGAGCCGCAGGCCGAAGAGAGCCAGAATCAGGCCGCTCAGCCTTTGCAGATGTGGCGCATGTCTGGGAATCTCCTGGCGGATGCGGGTTGCCAGCCAGCCGGTGGCGCCACCGATGTAATAAAGCGGAGAGCCCGCCGCTCCGATGCCGAAGAGCAGTCCGTAGAGCGCCCCTTGCGCCGCCGATCCGCGGGTGGCTGCAAGCATGAGGACGGCGCTCAACGGCAGGCATGGCATCAGGGAGGTGGCCACGCCGAGCCCCAGCATGTGCAGCATGCCGCGCCCAGCCCTGCGCCGCCCATGGCTGCATGTTCCCTTGCGCGCAAAGGCCACCGCAGCGCCAATGGCCACGATGATGACCCCGGCCAGGGGCAGGACGATCCCTCCATCCAGCTGTTTCAGGAGCACTTCGCCAAAGCCGCCGGACAGAGCGCCCAGGGCGGCATAGGTCACCACCCGCGCGGTGATGAACATGGCGGTGAGATGAAAGGCCGGCATGAAGCCGCCGCCCCGGCCGGACGCGCGCTGGGCATTGGCGAAGAGATAGGGCGCCAGCATGGGCAGACAGGAAAAGCTGCACAGTGTCAGGCCATAGAACAGCCCCATGGCCAGAATGCCGGCGTCATCGGAGCTGAACCAGCCGAGCATGGACAGCTGCTGTTCTATGGCTGGCAGGTTGCGCATGTCTTGAGGGCCTCCATGTCGCGTTTTGCCAGTCTTTTGGGCTCGACGATCCTTTCTCCGGTTTCATGTTCGTTGCGTGCTATGAGAGCAGCCCCTACCGCCGTTGTGACCTGGGGCACTGCCGGCGGCACGTAGAGCTCCACCGCCAGCTCGTCTTCAATGGCCTTGACCAGCCCCTTGTTGAGCGCCGGGCCACCATCGAAGAAGACCTCCTCGACGATCCCCACCCGCCGCGCCATCCGCGCCAGACGCTTGGCAATGGCGTAATGGGCCCCGGCGATGATCTCCGAATGCTTCTTGCCGCGCGCCAGCAGGGAAATGATTTCCGATTCGGCAAAGACCGTGCAGGTGGAATTGATGCGGATGGGCACATCGGCCTGCAGGGCGACATCGCCGATATCGGTCAGGTTCAGTTCCAGGATGCGCGCCAGGGTCTCCAGGAAACGCCCGGTGCCTGCGGCGCACTTGTCATTCATGGAAAAATTCTTGGTGACGCCATTTTCATCCAGGGCAATGACCTTGCTGTCCTGCCCGCCGATATTGACCACGGTGCGCACCGACACTCCGGCCTTGCGTCCATACCAGACAGCCCCCTTCACATTGGCGGTGATTTCCGAAATGGTGGATGTGGCGAAGCTGACCAGGCGGCGGCCATAACCGGTGGTGGTCACCCCTTTCAGATTGTCACGGCCCAGACCGAGATCCGCCAGCAGTTCTTCCAGCAGGGCGGTGGATGTCTGCTCGATATGCACCCCGGTGGTGGTTACCTTGTGGCCGAGGATCTCGTCCCCGGAGACGATGGCCACCTTGGTGGTGGCCGATCCTATGTCGATGCCCGCGAAACAGGTTGTCATGAATGCGTTCCCCTAATTGCGTCCCTTGAGGGTTTCCTGGAAGGCCTCGATGCGCGTGCGCAGTTGCTCCACGTCCTCGGGGCTGTAGTCGGTTTCGATCTTGAGCATGGGCACGCCCTTCTCCTGCAGCAGCTTCTCGATGATCTTCAGCTCGATATCGAAGGGATGGCAGCCCTTGAGAACATGATAGATCACGCCCTCCACCTGGTATTCATCTACCAGCCTGGCGATGCGGTCGCGCCGCTCGATGGTGTTGGAAAAGGTCGGGCAGGCGCAGGGCAGAACGTAACGCTCGGCAATGGCCATGAGCATGTCGCCCATGGTGCCTTCGTCCACGCTCACCATGTCGGAGAGATAGCGTTGTGACGTGCAAAACTCGTCACATACCAGGATGCCACCCAGATCCTCGATGACGAATGGCACCTTCCAGTTGGGGAACACCATCGGCGAACCGGTGAGCATGATGCGCGCCGCCCGCGGGGGTGCCACGTGGATGCCCTGCGCGATGCGCTCTTCCAGCTCGTCGTTGAGCGTTGCCAGAGCATCTGTCCAGTCATTCACTTCGTCGTAGAAATAAGCATTGAGAACCTCCAGGGCATCGCGGCCCAGAATGGGCGCCGGATTGTGCTTGCGCAGCTCCTGGAAGCGCACCACTTCCCGCTGTGCCCGCTGGATGCGGCGGATGGCGTCGCGCAGGGCCTTGCGGCGGATCTTGCGTCCGGTGATCTTCTCCACACGCTTTTGAAAGCGCTTCACCTCTTCCAGCCAGTAGTCGCGCGCCTTTTCCGATTCCTTCACGCGCGGCACGTCGAGCATGTGCACATCGTCGAAAGGCTCCAGCATCTCGCCCATCTTCAGCTTCCAGTGACAGCTGGCCGGCAGGGCCACCATGTCACAGCGCTGGTAGAAGTCGAGAATGGGCATGGAGGCGAAACCCATTTCGGATTTCACCATCGGACAGGCCACGTCGGGCAGGAAGTCCTCGCCGATTTCCGAAGTGTCGTGGGCCCCGGCGCACAGCCGCACCGGATAGCCCCCGGCGGCATAGACGATCTCCTCCGGGACGAAGACGCAATAGGTACCGATCACCTTCTGATCTTCCGCCGCCTTGATGACACCCTCGCCATTGTGCATGAACTTGCGGAAGATGTCGTCGAAATAGGCCATGGCCTTCGGGCGTAGCTCGTCCTTTTCCACCTCCTCGAAGATCTCGCGCACAGTCATGGCCAGGTGCAAGCGCACCTTGTTGACAAGACGCTCCTGCCGCGAGAGTTTCCGGCCCCCCTCTGCGCCGGACGGATTCATGTGTTCCGGTGGCATCTCGTTCATCATTTCTTTCTCCTTTTCGTGGCAGCCGCTTTGCCGCCGGTGGCCGCTTCCTGGCGGGCCAGGAAGGCCTCGGCGTCGGCCTTCAGGAAGGAGAAGCCCGCGAATTGCGCTTCAAGCGCCCGATTCTCCGGGCAGGCCTCGACACACCGCAGGCACAGGATGCAATCCTGCGTGACCAGATTCTTCAGGCCCTTCTCTTCCTCGATCTCGCGGATCTCCATCGGGCAGGCGCGGTAGCAGTTGCCGCAGCGGGTGCACTTGCTGCCGTCCTTCTTCAGTGAGAACAGCCCCACCTTGTCGAACAGTGACAGGAAGGCGAGCATGGGGCAGTAGGAGCACAGGAAACGGCGCTTTACGAAGGAGGTGGTGAACATCAATCCCACCAGGACAATGGCCCCGCCGGTGAGCGCCATGGTGGGCAGGGAGAAGAAATTGATGGCGAACTGGGTGGTGTCGCCCCGGAACAGCGGCAGCAGGGGCCGCGCCGGGCACAGCTGGCAATAAGGCGCCGTCCAGTCACGCGAGATCAGCCCGTTGCCGATGCCCAACGGGATCAGCACCAGCAGCGCCAGCAGGATGTATTTCACAGACTTGTAGCGTTTCCTGGCCACCCAGGAAAAGCGCGACATGTCGATAGACAGCCAGGTGCGCAATCTTGTCAGCAGGTCCTGAAGGAGGCCGATGGGGCAGATCCACCCACACCAGGCCTTGTTGATCACAATGGCCCACAGGGCGGCAATCCCGAGCGCCTTGAGCAGGCGGATGCCCTGTTCGCCGAGGAACTCCGGCAGGGGCCGCGAAAGCATGTGCTGAAAACCCACCAGGAAACAGCCGCCGCCATGATCGGGCACATAGGAGCATGCGAAAGTGGGCAGCCGGTTGCCCAGATCTATGGCGAACAATCCGCCATAGATGAGCACCACGAAAGAGATGAACTGGACAACCAGCCGGATGCGCTGAACATTCATGTCATGCGGTCCTCTTCCTGCGGCGGCGCGAGCGGCGGATGGCGATGGCCGCGCCGGCGGCGACAATGGTGAAGGAGCCGAGAATGAAGGCCGTGCTCTTGCTTTCCCACTCGCGCCGCGAGGGCCGCACGCGCAACATGGCAGTGGCCACGTAGCGCACAGCTGTGCCGTTTTCGGCATGTGCCTTGCCCGGCGGCTCCATGTGGCTGGCAATAAGCAGATATTTTTCCGCCCGCCGGCGGCCGCGCCAGGTGGAAGGTGTGGGAGATTCCTTTATGAGGAAAAAGGCCGCCTCGCCCTTTTCGTCTGTCACCGCTGTCTTGCGCCAGTCCTTCTGGGTGATCATCACCAGGCAGGCGCCCTTCACCGGCTTGCCGCGCAGGGTCAGGCGGAAGCGCACCGTCTCGCCGGTGCGGGCGGAGAAACGGGCCCGGTCATTCTCGTATAGACGGCGCAGGAAGAACTCCGGCTCGCCTTTCCAGTAGCCATTGCCCTCGATCATGGGGCGATCCTTCTTCGAGACTTCGTCGCCATGGCTGAACATGTCGTAGAAGGCGAAATACCTGCGCCGCAGGCCGTCCCCGGTCTCGCTGTCGAGAAAGGCAAAGATGCGATGCAATCCCCACATGCGGGCATTGAACCGCATGATGCCGGGTTTTTTCGGATCGATGCGGTGGATGAGATTGTCCGGCGTCTCCAGCCAGATGGCGGCCCGCCCGAGCAAGGCATCCGCTTTGCCCTGCCGCCTGTTGCGGCGCATGGCCCGGCGCTCCAGGGATGGGTGCGCTCTCTTGTCCATGGCCTTGTGGCTCCTGGCGCCGCAGGTGGGGCATCCGCCACCGTTGCGAGGCGGGAAACCATCATGGCGAAGCCGCAATATGCGCATGCGGCGATTGACCACCAGCCGCGCGCCCTGTCCGCCAGCGGTGGAATGGGCATCATTGCCGGGAGTTCTTTGCATGCCCATGCCCATGCGTGAGAAGTCAAGCCAGTAGAAATCCCTGGCCACGGGACGGCACCGGCGCGGCCCCTTGTGGCGGACGGGCCGGGCCATGGGGCGGGACGCAATGTCCCGCCCGCCCGTCATGGCTCCGGCCCCATGAGTCTCTTGCACGGCCAGCACCGGATGAACACCGGCGCAAAGCGCGATGGCAAGTGTGAGGAAAATGCGTTTCATGGCATTTCTCCTAGAAAGTGGCCGTGATGGTGATGCCGGCAGCCCATGAACGCGGCAACCCGGGGCGATAGGAGCGTTCATACCGGTGGCGGCGGGAGTTGTAGCGGTAGCTGACCCTGTCGGCGTATTTCCTGTTGGTCAGATTGCGGATCTGACCCCAGAAAGTGACCATTCCGTTCCATTTGTAGCTGGCGCTGAGGTGGAACAGATCCGGCCGCTTGTAGGTGTCCGTATTGCGCTCGTCGGTAAAATATTTCGACGTGTGATCCCACTCCAGCTCCAGTTTCGTGTCCTCCAGGGGCTTGAGGATGAAGCGGGCATTGAGATGATGTTTGGGCGCGGCATACATGTAGTTGCCGCTGACATCGACGCCGTTTCCATTGGTATAGGAGACATACTTGTCGATGGCATAGGTATAGGAGGCCTCCACACCGGCCCACTTCACCGGCCACAGGCCGGCTTGCGCCTCCAGCCCCTTCAGGCGCACCTTGCTGGCATTGCGGTACTGATAGACATCATCGCCGTTGCCGTCGGTATAGAGATATTCCCTGGCGATGAAATCCTTGATCGTCGTATGGTGCCACGACAGATCGTAAACGATCCTGTCATCCAAAAGTCCGCCGCGCGCGCCAATCTCGAAGTTAACGGCCTGCTCCGGCTTGAGATCGGGATTGTCCAGATAGACGCTGCCCCGGCCATCCGAAGGCCACATGCGCGAAGGGCTGGGTGCGCTGAAGCCCTGGCTGTAGGAGAACCAGAGGCTGTTCTTGTCATTCCATTGCCAGGTCACGCCCGTATGTGGCGTGAACTTCGAAAAGCTCTTCTTGCCGTTGTTGGTGGCGTCCCTGAAGTCGGTATAGTCATACTTCGTGTACTCGTAGCGCCCTCCGGCGGTGAATTTCAGTCCCTCCAGCCATTGCGTTTCCTTGAAGGGCGAGAATTCATATTGCCCATAGGGAGATGCGATATATGCCAGGGCATCGGAGCGGCCAATTCGCTCACTGTCGGAATGGGACAGATCGGCACCGGTGATGAGCTTCGAATCCCAGAAATCGAAATTGCGCGTATAGCGCGGCTTCAGATCGTGCCGGTCCGTGAGATTGTCGCCCCACCGGCCAGTGCTCTTTTCATGCACGTAGCCATAGGAGAGCTCGATCTTGCCGCCCATATCCAGCTGGTGTTTCGCCCTGGCGTCCAGATAGGTGGATTTCGTGGTGCTGGAATAGGGCCGGTTGGTCAGCCCCCACCAGGTGTTCCACTGGTTTTCGGTGAGATTGCCGGGGCTTTCGTCATGATGTTTCGTGTGGGTGATGCCGAATTCGAAAGCGGTCCGGGCCGTGGGATCCCATGTGGCGCGGGCACTGGTGGTATCCTTTTTCTCCCCGCGCCAGGTGCTCCAGCCATCCAGCTCGTAATGGGAGGCATTGGCCTTGAAGCCGAGCTGCCCGATCTGCTCACCGAAAATGGTGGCGTCCTCGATGGTGAACCCGAAATCACCGCCAAATCTGTAACGGTTCCAGGAGCCGAAATCGGCAAAGGTGCGCAAGGTGGGCCGCTTGGGCGGTTTCCTGGTGATGATGTTGATCACGCCGCCGAAGGCATGGGACGGATAGAGCGCCGAGGCTGGCCCCTTGATGATCTCGATGCTGCCGATATCGAAATTGTTGGCGGTGTCAAAATTGAAGTTGCCCCGCCCCAAAGGCCGCGTGGCCATGCCGTTTTGCAGATTGACGGTATAATCACACCATCCGCAAGGCACGCGCAGGTTGCGCACATTGGTCATGCCGGGCACGCGGGTCATGAGCTCGTAGCGGGTATTGGTGTAGTTGACCGTGTCCAGATTGAACCGCTCCGGGGTGATGAGCGTCACATTGACCGGCGCCGTCAGCAAGGACTGGCCCCCCATGACGGTCACATCCGGGTTGACGAAATTTTTGGTGTTGAAGTTGGTCTTGACGACGATTTCTTCCAAGGCCGTCTCGGCCAGCGCGCCGCTGGCGCACATCCCCAGGCTCAGCAGGCAAGCCGCCAGGCTGGTGGACGCAAGCAGAATCCGTTTCATGAATCCGCCCCTTGTTTTCTCTGTTTGATGCCATGAGTGTTGCCGCAAGGCGCACTCCATGCGTCATCCGTCATCCACGGGATTCGATGCGAGAACGGAAAACGGACATGGAGTGATGAGGAGCCTGTTGCGGTCTTTTTCCTGCAAGCCGCCGCGCGGCAAAAATCCATCCGCTCAAATCAGGCAGGCGCAGGCATGGAAAAAGAGCGCGATGGCTCCCTTTCAGTCAGCGCTGGGCGGTGCGCGTATGGGAGCGGGAACGAATACGGCCAGCGCCGGAGGCACATATCCGGCCTGTGGCGTGGTGGTCCAGCCCACGATGAACGAGGGGACCGGAGCCGGGACATCGATGCCCGGCAGGGATAGCTTCAGATTGTGCACCGAGCACACGGGACAATCAGCCGGTTTCGTCTGCTTCACCGGAGATTCCTTGCCGGTGGTCAACTGGAGCACCTTGACGCCCCAGGCGGTGCAGATGACGAGGGAATCGAAGCCGCCCTCCCGGTCACGATCGACGGGAATGGCCTGCGCAGCGGGAATCAGCGCCTGAAAGATCAGCGCAAACAGCGCCAATCCCAAGGCCAGGTCCCTTATCCGCTCGCGAAAAAACCTCATATCCTCTCCGGCAGCGCAGGCACGGCAGGAAAACCCGCCACGAGCCCGCAATCCTTCCCCATCAACGCGCCCCTCACGACGGCCTTGTTGTTATTGCGCCATCACAATCCGCATATCATCAAACCACATCCTTCATCAAGATTCATTGACAAAGATCAATGACGCCCCGCGCGGTGGCATTGGTGTCCAAGAACCGTTCTCAAAAGTGTTTTTCTCATGCGGCAGCCTCCCAGAGGTTCAGCTGGGATGAAACGGGAGGGGGGATGGCGGGAGATGGGGGGTTGTGGGTCTACGCCCTAGGGTCAGGACTCATAAAGAGGGATGGCAGATGCAGGATTTAGGCAAAATCCCAGTGTCTTTTCGTCCGCAGGCAATACCCGAAGGTATTGGCAAGGGCGAAAAGGCTCTGGG
>JALSNA010000305.1 GCA_026987255.1 Hyphomicrobiales bacterium
TCAATAGTCCACCTGTGTCAGATAAAGCCCCTCCGGCGGGGCCACGGGGCCGCAGGCCTTGCGGTCGCGGGCCGCAAGGGCCTGGGCGATGCGCTCTGTGGGCCAGCGGCCCTCGCCCACCAGCTTCAGGGATCCGGCAATGGAGCGGATCTGGTTGTGCAGAAAGGCGCGGGCCGAGACGCGCAGGTGGATTTCCTCACCCCTGCGGATGACGGAGATCTCGTTGATGTCGCGCACCGGGTTCTTCGCCTGGCAGCGCGAGGCGCGAAAGGTCGTGAAGTCATGCAGGCCCGCCAGCGCCTGGGCGGCTTCGTGCATGGCTTCGTGATCGAGGGGCACCGGCACGTGCCAGACACGCCCGCGCAACACCGCGGGCGGGGCGCGCCGGTTGAGGATGCGATAGAGATAATGGCGCTGGATGGCGGAAAAGCGGGCATGAAAATCCGCCTCCACGGCGGCCACCTCCAGGATGGCCACCGGATGGGGCTTCATGTGGAAATTCATCCCGTCACGGATCTTGTAGGGGAGCCAGTCGCGTTGCAGATCGAAATGGGCCACCTGCCCCAGGGCATGCACCCCGGCATCGGTGCGCCCCGCGCCCTGCACGCGCACGGGCTTGCCGGTGAGCCTGTGCAGGGCCTCTTCCATCACCTGCTGCACCGACAGGCCATTGTCCTGGCGCTGCCAGCCGACGAAGGGCCCGCCGTCATATTCCACCGTGACGCGAAAGCGGGGCATCACGATGGGCTCCCGATGCGCTGACCGGGCAAGACGGGAAAGCCGCGCAGGAAATCTTGGCGCGC
This sequence comes from Hyphomicrobiales bacterium, assembly GCA_026987255.1. Lineage (GTDB taxonomy): Bacteria > Pseudomonadota > Alphaproteobacteria > Rhizobiales > Aestuariivirgaceae > Thermopetrobacter. Next base: position 804 of record JALSNA010000305.1, read on the forward strand.
CATGGGGGCCTTGCCGGCCTTTTGCACCACCAGGGGGCGGATGGCTCCCTGCGCGCAGGCAATGGTGAAATCCTCATCGAGCACCTCGCCGGGCGCGCCATGGCCTTGCGCCATTTCGGCGCGCAGGATTTTCAGCCGCAGCGGCGGCTTGCCCTCTTTGCCGGGCAGCTCCAGCCAGGCCCCGGGCCAGGGCGACAGACCATGGATCTGCGCCAGCACGGCGCGGGCGGGGCGGGAAAAACCGATGCGCGCCTCGGCCTTGCCGATCTTTTCGGCATAGCTCACGCCCGCTTGCGGCTGCGGGTGGCACTCCAGGCGGCCGTCCTTTTCCAGCCGGTTCATGGCCTCGAGCATGAGCCTTGCGCCCTTTTCGGCCAGGGCGTCATGCAGATCGCCGCTGGTGGTGGCCTCCGTTATGGGCACCTCGGCGCAGGCGCAGACATCGCCGGTGTCCAGTCCGGCCTCCATGCGCATGACGCAGACCCCGGATCTGTCATCGCCGGCCATGACGGCGCGATGAATGGGAGCCGCCCCGCGCCAGCGCGGCAACAGCGAGGCGTGCAGATTGTAACAGCCCAGCCGCGGCGCATCGAGCACCGCTTGGGGCAGGATCAGCCCATAGGCGGCGACCACGGCGGCATCCGCGCCAAGAGCGGCAAACCTTTCCTGTTCATCGGCGCCTTTGAGCGATCTGGGGGTGAAGACCGGCAGGCCGAGATTTTCGGCCAGGACATGAACGGGCGTCTTGCGCTCCTTCCTGCCGCGTCCGGCGCGGCGCGGCGGCTGCGAATAGACGGCGACGATCTCGTGGCCCCCCTCGTGCAGGGCGCGCAGCACGGCGGTGGCGAAATCCGGCGAGCCCATGAAGACGATTTTCATGCCGCCCCCTTTCAGGCTTCCTGCGCCTGTCTGGCCTTCTTGATGATCTTCTTCAGGTAGCGCTCGCGTTTCAGGCGGCCCAGGTAATCGATGAACAGAATGCCCTTTGTGTGGTCGATCTCGTGCTGCACGCAGGTGGCGTCCATGCCGGTGAAGGTCTCCTCGCGCTGGTTGCCGTCCAGATCGAGATAGCGCACCTTGACCTCGGCGGGGCGCACCACGGTGTCGTAGATATCGGGCACCGACAGACAGCCCTCTTCGTATTCGCGCTCTTCCTGCGAGGCCCATATGACCTGCGGATTGATCAGCGCCCTGGGGCGGGGCTCTTCGTTCTCCCCGGCGGTGTCCATGACGATGACCGCCACCGGCTCGCCCACCTGCACGGCGGCCAGGCCGATGCCGGGGGCCTCATACATGGTCTCGAACATGTCGCGCACCAGGGCGCGGATGGAGTCGTCCACCTGTTCGACGAGCAAAGATGGCTGCTTGAGCAGCTTGTTGGGCGGGGTGATGATCTTGCGAATGGTCATGGCCTTGTCTCCTTGCCCCAGACATAGCGCATTTTGCGCCTCTGGCAAGCCTCATGCCGGTGGGCAGAACAAAATGGCAAAGAGCGCCGGAGGGCAAAAGGCAGCTGGCCGGAGTTTCTACTCCACCCCGTGCATGGAGAGGAACTGGGCGGTGACCGTATCCAGGGTGGAGACATGCTGGGCCAGCCAGGCGGGGAAATCCTTGCGGACAAAGGTCAGCAGGGCGGCGCGGCCGGCATCG
>JALSNA010000306.1 GCA_026987255.1 Hyphomicrobiales bacterium
GTGGCGTTGACCAGCAGGTCGGGGAGCGGGGTGGTGTGGCCGCGCGCTTCCCAGGGGACGGGGCGGCAGGCGTTTTCCGGCGCGGCACACAGGGTCTGGGCCTGGTCGAAGCGGCGGGCGCTCACGGCGACTTGCCAACCGGCGTGGCGCAGGGCATAAACCACGGCCCGCGCCGCCCCGCCCGCGCCCAGCACCAGCGCCCTGCCCGGAACGAGCGCAGCGCCGAATTGCGCCTGCAGGTCGGCCAAGAAGCCGGGTGCGTCGGTGTTGTCGCCCCACAGCAGGCCGTCTTCCGCCCACAGGGTGTTGGCCGCGCCGATGGCCTTCGCCGCCGGTGTGAGGCGGTCGAGCCAGGGCAACACCCGCTGCTTGTGGGGAATGGTGACGTTCAGGCCGTGCAGGCGCCCGCGGCGCAGGTCGTGCAGCAGGGCGCGCAGGCGCTCGGGCTGCTCAGGGGGAATTTCGTAGAGGCGATACTCCCCCTTCAGGCCGCAGGCGCGCAGGAAGCCGTGATGCAGTTCGGGCGAGCGGCTGTGTTCCAGGGGAAAGCCCAGCAGGCCGAGGTGGTAGTACGCCGTCATGGTTGGTCGGTGCGGCAGGCTTGCAGCACGGCGGCAAAGGAGGGGAAGGATTGGGCAATGATGTCGGCGTCGGTGATGGTGACCGGGCTTTCGGCGGCCAGCCCGGCCACGGCAAAGGCCATCGCAATGCGGTGGTCGCCACCGGCATCGAGCGCGCCGCCGCGCCAGCGCCGTCCGCCCCGAATGCGGAAGCCGTCGGGCAGCGCCTCGGCGGCCACTCCTAAGGCTTGCAGGCGGCTGACGATGGCGGCGATGCGGTCGCTTTCCTTGTGGCGCAACTCGGCAGCATCGCGCACCACGGTTTCCCCTTGCGCCGCCGCGGCCACAATGGCAAAGGCCGGGAATTCGTCCACCATCCGCACGACCCAGTCGCCGCCCACGGTGATGCCGTGCAGGCCGGGCGTGTGTTCCACCGTCAGGTCGCCGAAAGGCTCGCCGTAGGTTTTGCCGAGCGGGGTGACGGTCAGCCGTGCCCCCATGGCCGCCACCGCGTCCAGGAAGCCGGTGCGGGTGGGGTTGAGGAGCACGTTTCGCAAGGTGAGGCGCGAGCCGGGCACGAGCAGCGCCGCGACAATGAGGAAGGCCGCCGAGGAAATGTCGCCGGGCAGGGTGAAGCGCAGCGGAAGCAGGCGTTCGGGCAGCGGCGGGGTGAGGCGCACGGTATGGGGCGCGGGGCGGCTCAGCGGCACGCCCATCGCCGTGAAGAGACGCTCGGTGTGGTCGCGGGAAGGGCCGGGCTCGGTGAGCGTGGTGGGGCCGTCGGCGGCCAGGGCGGCCAGCAGCAGGGCGGTTTTGACCTGCGCCGAGGCGACGGGGAGGCGGTAGGTCAGGCCGCGCAGGGGGCGCGCGGCGGGGCGGGCCGCCAGTCGCAGGGGGGCGTGGCCGTCGGTGTCCTCGATCGGCACGCCCATGGCCTGGAGCGGGGCGGTGATGCGGCGCATCGGGCGGCGGCGCAGGCCGGGCGAGCCATCCAGCACGGCGGGCAGGCCGGCGGCGGCCAGAAAACCCGCCAACAACCGCATGGTGGTGGCCGAGTGACCGCAGTGTAGGGTTGGGGGCGTGACCGGGCGGGGCAGGCCGGTCAGGCCGCGCCCGTGAACGGTGAGGACGTCGCCCGTGAGTTCCCAGGGAATGCTCAGGTTTTGCAGCGCGCGCAGCAGTGGGCGGGTGACGCCGGCGTCGAGGAAGTTGGCGATGCGGCTTTCGCCCGTGGTGATGGCGGCAAATAGCGCCGCGCGGTGGGAGAGGGATTTGTCGCCCGGCAGGTGGATTTCGCCATCCAGGGGGGTAGTGGCGGGTGGCACGGTGAGGGCGGTCATAACGCCTCCGTTTTCGCATCGGTCTCGCGAGCGCGCCCCAGCAAAGCGTAGAGCGTGTTCCAATCGGGATGACGGGCGCGCTGGACGACGCCTGCAACCATCTTCTGGCGTGCGCTCGAACAGCCGCACGCCCAGGCGATTTTCAAAATGACGAATTTTCTGGCTCACCACGGGCTGCGAAAGCAAGAGCACCCGGCTGCTTTGTTGAAACTGCCATGCTCGGCCACGGCAAGGAACACGGGGAGCCAGGAAGGAGAGAGGATGGACATGCGAAACATCCCAACAGAAAGCAGGGGGTATAAGCCCGAATTATAACGCATCCAAGCAATTGGGACGAACCAACCCGATCTCGAAGACATGTACCTTCCCCGGCTGGAAAAACTGGAAGCCGAGGGCAAGATGGCCGAAATCGAGGCCCTGGAAAAAGAACTCGCCGAAGTGGCTCAAAAGTAGCCAATCGACCAGAAGCACCGCGCAGCGGAGCGGGGATGCTGCCGTTCCCGCCCCGCGCGTTGTCTGGTAGAATACGATCGCCAGTACTGCGCCCGCATTT
>JALSNA010000307.1 GCA_026987255.1 Hyphomicrobiales bacterium
AACGCCCCGGAGGGCCTCTCCCGCCTGCTGGCCAATGCCGCAAGCACTCCGGATCTGCCCACCGCCACCGCCCGTCTGCAGCAGGCCCAGGAAAAGGTGCGCAAAATCTTCACCTGTCACATAGGCGGGATATGAATAGGGCCGTCAGCCCACCGGCAGGGTGATGGTCACGGTCGTGCCCTGACCTTCCTGGCTGTCAATCCGCAGCGCACCGCCGTGCATCTCCACCAGCGAGCGCGAGATGGCAAGGCCGAGGCCGGAGCCGCCCTTGCGGGCGGTAAAGCCGCCGCCCACCTGCTCGAACGGCCGTCCCAGCTTCTCCAGATGCTGCGCGGCTATGCCTATGCCGGTATCGGTGATGGCGGCGATGGCCTGCCCATTCTCCTGCCACGCCTTCACCTGGATCAGGCCGCCGGACTCGGTGAATTTCACCGCATTGGACAGGATATTGAGCAGAACCTGCTTGAGCTTGAGCGGGTCGGCCACCAGCGGCAGGCTTTCAGGACAATCCGTCTCCAGAACCAGTCCGCGCTTTCTGGCCTCCTCGGAAATCAGGGCGATGCTTTCCCGAATGATGGACGACAGGTCGGTATTTTCACGGCGCAGAATTTCCTTGCCCGCCTCGATCTTCGACATGTCCAGGATATCGGACACCAGATCCAGAAGGTGCCGCGCCGAGCCTTCGATGTCGGCGGCGCATTCGAGATATTTTTCATGCAATGGGCCGTAAATCTGCTGGCGCATGACCTGGGCAAAGCCGATGATGGGGTTGAGCGGCGTGCGCAGCTCATGGCTCATGTTGGCCAGGAAGGCGGATTTCGTCTTGTAGGCAGCCTCGGCCTTTTCCTTTTCCATCATGTACTTGTTGGCCAGATCGGCCAGCCGCTGGCGCTGCTGCTCCAGCTCGTAGCGCGAGTTTTCCAGCTCCGTGACGGTGGCCTTCAGTTCCGCCTCGGAGCGTTTCAGCTCCTCCTGCTGGCGCTTCAGGTCGGTGATGTCGGTGCCCACCGAGACGAAGCCCTTGTCGCGCACCCGCCGTTCGTTGATCTGCAGCCAGCGGCCATCGTCGAGCTGCACCTCGAAAATCACCTCTTCGTCGTTTTCATCGCTGAGGATGGAATGGCGCTTGGCCACCTTGGGCTTGCGCGCCGCCTTCATGACCTCCTCATAGGCCATGCCCGGCCGGCAGGCGGAGGGCGGCAGGGAATGGAACTGCTGGTATTTGGAATTGCACATGACCAGGCGGCTTTCGCCATCCCACAGGACGAAGGATTCGGAAATGGCCTCGATGGCCTCGCGCAGCCGGGTTTCGGCCTCCCGGTTGGCCTTGTCGGCCTTCTTTTGCGCCGTGATGTCGATGGCAATGCCCACCAGGTGCGGCGCATCGGCATTGGCGCTGCGCGTCATGGCCCCGCGCGCCCGCAGCCAGACCCAATGGCCCGCGGCATGCCTGAGGCGGAATTCGTGATCGAAGCTGCCGCGGCCCTCTCTCAGCATGGTCTCCACCATCTGATCAAGCGGCATGTCCTGCGGATGCTGGCGGGCCGCGATCTCGCCGAAAGAGAGGTATTCTCCACCCGCCTGCACGCCGAGCATGGAATACATCGAGCGCGACCAGAAAATGCGCCCCCTCGCCACGTCCCAGTCCCACAGGCCGCAGCGCCCCTGATCCAGCGCCGCATCCAGCCGCGAGGTGGCCACGGCCAGGGTCGTGTCGGCCTGCGCGGCGCGGGCGGCCTGCCAGTTGAAGGCGCTGGCCAGTGCAATGATGACCGAGGCGCACAGCAGGAACCATCCGCCTATGGCAAGGGCGCTCTTCAGCCAGCCTTCCATGCCCGCGCCGCCCGGTTGCAGGACGACGAGACTGCCAGGCCATGGGGTCAGCGAGACCGCCCCCATGAGGAAAGAGCGGCCATCAGGCAGATTGACAAGGATCAGCCGGGTTTGCCCGCTCCCCTGGTGCGGCAATTGCGCCAGTATCTGCCGCTCAGCCCCGCCGCTTCCGCCAGCCTGGGCTGTGCCGGGCCATCGTGCCCGCACACTGCCGCCATTGTCGAGCACCAGCCACCTCCGGCCGTCTGAACGCGCCCCGGGAATGCCGCCGAGCACGCGCGCAAGATCTTCCCTGGCCGGCATGCGCAATGTGGCCTGACCACCTTGGCCGCCGCTCAGCAGCCGTGACAGTTCGCGCCCGGCAAGGCGCAGGGAAAGCAATGTCGTGCGCTCCGCCCCGTTCTTCGAGGCGCGATATGTCTGGGCAAGATGAATGGAGGCGCCAATGGCCAGGGCGAGCACGAAAACCGCAACCAGATAATTGACCAGACGCTGAAAGGCGCGCTCCGTCATGAGCGGCAGAACATGCCGCAAGAGGCCAGGCCAGCGAATGGTGCGCTGCTTGACGAAAAGCTCTTCCAGTGCGGCTTTTGACAAAGCCTTACCCCCATGAAAAA
>JALSNA010000308.1 GCA_026987255.1 Hyphomicrobiales bacterium
TGATGATCAAGGCGGCATCGTCGCGCGCCATGGCCAGCAATTCGCCGTGCAGGGCCAGATCGGCGAGCCGGAAGCGCGGCATGCCCGACTGGCGCGCACCGAGCAGCTCGCCCGCGCCGCGCAGTTTCAGGTCGGCCTCGGCGATGATGAAACCGTCCTCGGTCTCGCGCAGGATCTTCAGCCGCTCGCGGGCGGTCTGCGAAAGCGGGCCGCGATAGAGCAACAGGCAGGATGATGGCGCCTCACCCCGGCCCACCCGGCCGCGCAGCTGGTGCAGTTGCGCCAGGCCGAAGCGCTCGGCGTTCTCGATGATCATGATGGTGGCTTCGGGCACGTCCACGCCCACCTCGACCACGGTCGTGGCCACCAGCACGGAAATGCGTCCGTCGCGAAAATCCGCCATGACGGCATCGCGCGCCTCGCCCTTCATGCGCCCGTGCGCCAGCCCCACCTTGCCGGGCATGGCCTGCGCAAGGGTGGCGAAACGCTCTTCGGCCGAGGTGAAGGTGCTCTGTTCGCTCTCCTCCACCAGGGGGCAGACCCAGTAGGCGCGCTGGCCGGCCGCCACGGCGCGCTTGAGCCGCCCGATCACCTCGTCCAGCCGCTCCATGGGCGCCGCGGAAGTGGTCACCGGCTTGCGCCCGGCGGGTTTTTCCGTCAGCTGCGAGGATTCCATGTCGCCATAGAAGGTCAGGGCCAGGGTGCGCGGGATGGGGGTTGCGGTCATGACCAGCAGATCCACGTGCCGGCCCTTGGCCTGCAGGGCCAGGCGCTGATGGACGCCGAAACGGTGCTGTTCGTCCACCACCACGAGGCCCAGATCGCGAAAGCGCACGGTCTCCTGAAACAGCGCATGGGTGCCGATGACGATCTGGGCGGCGCCGGAGGCGATGTCCTCCAGGATGGCGGCGCGCGCCTTGCCCTTGTCGCGGCCGGTGAGCAAGGCGGCCTTCAGGCCCGCCGCGGCGGCCAGCGGGGCAATGGACTTGAAATGCTGCCGCGCCAGAATGTCGGAAGGGGCCATGATGGCCGCCTGTGTTCCGGCCTCAACGGCGGCGGCCATGGCCAGCAGGGCGACGATGGTCTTGCCCGATCCGACATCGCCTTGCAGCAGGCGCAGCATGCGCTCCGGGCGGGCCATGTCCGCGGCGATCTCTTCCAGAGCCTGGCGCTGGCTGGCGGTGAGGGAAAAGGGCAGGGCCTCCATGATCTTGCGGCGCAGCCCGCCGCTGCCCTGCAAGGATCGCCCCGCCTTGATCTTCATGCTGCGCCGCACCAGCGCCAGGGCCAGCTGATTGGCCAGAAGCTCGTCATAGGCCAGCCGCTGTCGGGCCGCTGAACCGGGCTGGAGGGCCTGGCGCTCGCTTGGGCGGTGCAGGGCGCGCAAGGCGGCGGCGAAGGCGGGCCAGCGGCGCTGGTCGATGAGCGCCTCATCCAGCCATTCGGGCAGATCGGGCAGCCGCTCGATGGCCTGGGCGGTGGCCTTGCCCAGCACCTTGCCTGATACCCCGGCGGTGAGCGGATAGACAGGCTCCAGCTTCGGCAGGGCGGCGAAATCGCGCGCGCTCACCACGTGATCGGGATGGGCGATCTGGGGGCGCTCATGGAACCATTCGATGCGCCCGGAGATGAAGCGCTCCTCGCCTTCGGGCAGGATCTTGCGGATGTAATCGCCATGGGCATGGAAGAACACCAGGGTGAGAAAGCCGGTGTCGTCGAAGACCTCCACCCGGTAGGGCACGCGCCTGTTGTGCGGCGGCGGCGGGGTGTGGCGGCCCACGGTGGCGCGGATGGTGACGATGCCCTCTTGCGGCAGCGCGTTGATCTTGGGCATACCGGTGCGGTCGATGAGGGCATGGGGCAGATGAAAGAGCAAATCGATGACGCGCGCCCCGGCGCGCGGATCGCGGCCGGTCAGCCGCGCCAGGTTCTCGCTCAGGCGCGGGCCTATGCCCTTCAGGGAAGAGGCGGAGGCAAAGAGCGGATCGAGGTCGCAAGGGCGCATGGATGCTCCGGTCTGGCAGCCGCGATGGCCCGGATCAGGCGATGGCGGAGGGGTAGTTGCCGGCCATTTGCTGGCGCAGCAGGCCAAGGGCGGTGTGCATGGCCTGATAACGCACCTCGGCGCGGCCCGGATCGCCATAGTTGAAATGAATGGCCATGGTGGCGCCATCGCGCGCCGCGCAGGCGAAATGCACCAGGCCGACGGGCTTGTCCGGCGATCCGCCGCCCGGTCCGGCGATGCCGGTGATGGAAACCGCCAGATCGGCGCGCGAATGTTTCAAGGCGCCCTCCGCCATGGCCCGCGCCACCTGCTCGGAGACCGCTCCGTGCTCCTCGATGAGCTCGCCCGGCACGCCCAGAAGCTCCATCTTGGCGCGGTTGGAATAGGTCACGAAGCCGCGCTCGAAAACCATGGAAGAGCCGGCCACGGAGGTCAGGGCGGCGGCCACCAGCCCGCCGGTGCAGCTTTCTGCGGTGGCGATCATCAAACCGCTTTCACGCGCCATGTCGAGGGTGTCCTTGACCTGCAGAACGGTTTCACGGTCGAAATTGTGCATGGCAGTTCTCCTGGGCGGTGGGCGTCAGGCCGGGGTGTCCTGGCGGGATTCGTCTTCGCGCATGATGCGTGGCAGGTGCGCTTCGGAAGGGGCCAGGCCCTGGCGCATGACAAGATCGCGCAGCCAGGGAATGGCCCCGGCCAGGGCGATGCCGGAGGCGCGCAGGGCCTGCAGGGGGGCAAAATTGCTCAGCAGGGCGCTGTTGACCAGATGAATGGCCGCCTTGCGCGGGAAGATGTCGCGCCGCCGGATGCGGTCGTATTCGTCCATGATGGCGGCGCTTCCGATGTCGTCGCCAAAGGCGAAGGCGTCCGCCGCCAGCTCGGCGGCCAGGGCGGCATCGCGCAGGCTCATGTTCAGCCCCTGCGCGCCGATGGGCGGCACCGCGTGGGCGGCCTCTCCGGCCAGGATGATGCGCTCCTTAGCGTAGCTGACCGCGCTCATGGTCTGCATGGGAAAGCTCTTCAGCTGCGTGGGATCGGAGATTTTCCCCAGCTCGCCGTGGCTTTCCATCTGGATGCGCCGCGCCAGCTTCTGTGGGCCCAGCTCCATGATGGCGCGGGCGCGCCCGGGGCGCACCATCCACACCAGCGAGGAGCGGTCCTGCGGCATGGGCACGGTGGTGAAGGGGCCCTGATCCTTGTGGTATTCGGTGGACATGTCGCCATGGGCGGCGGAATGGGAGAAGAAACAGCCCAGGGCCACCTGGTCGTAATCGTGGGTGAGCATGTGAAAGCCCGCCGTCTGACGGATGCGCGAGGCGCGCCCGTCGGCGGCGATGACGAGGGGGGCGGCCATGTCCTCGCCGCTGTCCAGACGCAGGCGGGCCAGATCGCGCCGCTCACCGGCCACGCCGGTGGCCGAGGCGGTGATGAACTCCACTGCGGCCGCCTTTGCCCTTTCGGCCAGGGCCGGGTGCAGATCCTCCAAAGGGATGTTCCAGCCGAAGGCTTCCCAGCCGGCGTCGCGCGCATCGAAGGTCACGGACGGGGCGGAGAAGATGCCGCCGGTGTCATCCACCAGCCGCAGCTTGACCAGAGGATTCGATCTGGCGCGCAGCTCCTCGCCGAAAATGCCCAGCGCCTCGAGCAGCCGGATGGAGGGGCGCATCAGGGCGATGGTGCGCGGATCGCGGCGCTTGGCGAAAGGATCGAGCGGGCCGGTGATGATGGCCGTCTTCATTCCCGCATCGGCGCACAGGGCCGCCGCCGCCAGCCCCGCCGGGCCCGCGCCGGAAACGATGACATCGAAATCGCCCGCATGTCTGCTCATCTGCCTGCCCCTTTTTGCGGCTCGCCATGATGCCTTCAGCAATAGCAGGGGGCAGGGCGGGGGTCAAAGCGGCAAAGGGTCTGGTGTTCCTGCTTCCATGGCGGGGGCTTGGCCAAGGGTATGGCTTTTCTGGCAGGTCAAATTGCTTTATGAGCTTGCATCAAGGGGCGGCCGGGCCGCTTCGCAACAGTGTCAGGGAAAAGAGGTTCCGAATGGACAAGATCAAGGTGGAAAATCCGGTCGTCAACCTGGAAGGCGACGAGATGACGCGCATCATCTGGGACATGATCATCGACAAGCTGATCCTGCCCTATCTGGATGTCAACCTCTTGACCTTCGATCTGTCCATCGAGAACCGCGACGCCACCGATGACCAGGTGACCATCGATGCCGCCCTGGCCATCAAGGAGCATGGCGTGGGCATCAAGTGCGCCACCATCACCCCGGACGAGGCAAGGGTTGAGGAGTTCGGGCTGAAAAAGATGTGGCGCTCGCCCAATGGCACCATCCGCAACATCCTGGGCGGGGTGGTCTTTCGCGCTCCCATCGTGTGCCGCAACATCCCGCGCCTGGTGCCGGGCTGGACCAGGCCCATCGTCATCGGCCGCCATGCCTATGGCGACCAGTACAGGGCGCAGGATTTCCGCGTCCCGGAGGGGCCGGGCACCCTGACCATCTCCTGGAAAGGCGAGAACGGCGAGACCATCGAGCGCGACATTCACACCTTCACGGTGCAAGATGGCGGCGGCGTGGCCCTGGGCATGTTCAACACCGAAAAATCCATCCGCGATTTCGCCAGGGCCTGCTTCAACTATGCGCTGGACATGAAGTGGCCGCTCTATCTGTCCACCAAGAACACCATCCTGAAAGCCTATGACGGGCGCTTCAAGGACATCTTCGCCGAAACCTACGAGAGCGAGTTCAAGGACAGGTTCGACGAGCTTGGCCTGACCTACGAGCACCGGCTGATCGATGACATGGTGGCGGCGGCGCTGAAATGGTCCGGCGGTTTCGTCTGGGCGTGCAAGAACTACGATGGCGACGTGCAGTCCGACATTGTCGCCCAGGGTTTCGGCTCCCTGGGGCTGATGACCTCCGTGCTGCTCACCCCCGACGGGCGCACCATGGAGGCCGAGGCCGCCCATGGCACCGTGACCCGCCATTACCGCCTGCACCAGCAGGGCAAGGAGACCTCCACCAACTCCACCGCCTCCATCTTCGCCTGGACGCGCGGCCTGGCCCATCGCGGCAAGCTCGATGACAACCAGGCGCTGATCGATTTCGCCCAGACGCTGGAAAAGGTGGTGGTGGATACCATCGAATCGGGCTTCATGACCAAGGATCTGGCCATTCTCATCGGCCCGGAGCAGAAATGGCTGACCACCCAAGGCTATCTGGAAAAGATCGACGAAAACCTGCAAAAGGCCATGGCCTGAACAGACCTTGGTGGAAGATGAAAACCGGGCCCTTGCGGGTCCGGTTTTTTGTTGCCGCAATGGAGGCGGGGCGTTTTTCCGCAGGTGTTACAGGCCTGTTGCAAAGGGGGCCTAGAGAGGCTTGAGCGGATCAAGACTTTTCATTCCAGATGAGGATGACGCCATGAAACTCTCACATCTTGCCGGCGTTCTGATTTCGGCTGTTTGCCTCACCGGCCCTGCGCTTGCCGGGCCCAGGGCGGTATTCTATGCCCTGCCGGATCTGTCCATGGGACAGGTGTCATTTCCCGGCGGCAAGACCCTCGATGTCAGCCTCGGCATTGGCTCCAGCGCCTATCACAGGCCATCGGACGCTCCCGACGTTTTCTATGCCATGAGTGACCGGGGCCCCAACATCAAGTGCAAAAGTGCGAAGGAAACCACCGGCCTTGATGTCAATGTCATGTGCCAGGGCGATAAGAAATCCAAGATTTTTCCCATGCCGGATTTTCAGCCCGTTATCGTGAAGCTGAAGCTGAAGGACGGCAAGGCGGAGATCGTGGAGACCATCAAGCTGAAGGGGGCCTCCGGCAAGCCCATGACCGGGCTGACCAATGGCCTGACGGTGACGACGACGGAAAAATCCTATTCCAACACCGGCAAGCTTTTGCCGTTCACGCCCAACGGGCTGGATACCGAGGCCCTGGTGCGGCTCAAGGACGGGACTTTCTGGATCGGTGAGGAATATGGCGCCTCGCTGGCCCATGTCTCTGCCGATGGCCGGGTTCTGGAGCGTCTCGTGCCCAAGGGCCTTCAGGCCGATCTTGCGGGGGCGGATTATGAGGTCAAGGGCGTCCTGCCGGCCATCATCATGAAGCGCAAGCTCAATCGCGGCATCGAATCCCTGGCGGTCTCGCCGGATGAGAAATATCTTTATTTCGCCATGCAAAGCCCCCTGGCCAACCCGGATGTCAAGGCCTACAAATCCTCCGCCAATGTCCGCCTGTTCAAGTTCGACCGGGAAAAGGGCCAGGTCGTGGGTGAATGGCTCTATGTGCTGGATGCGCCGGAGACCTTCATCAAGGACAACCTGAAAAAGAAGCGCAAGCCCAAGCACGTCAAGGTCTCGGAAATGGTTGCCCTGGGGCCGGACAAGCTGCTCGTTCTGGAGCGCATCTCCAGGACCACCAAGTTCTATGCCATCGACCTGAGCAAGGCGCGCAAGGTGCCCGCCATGTTCGACGATCCGGCCCACAGGCCGACCCTGGCCAATACGAAACCGCAGGATTTCCAGGCCCTGGGGCTGGAGCCCTTGCGCAAGCATCTGGTTCTGAATACCGATGTCTTTGCCAAGGCGCCGGGCAAGATCGAATCCATCGCCTTGCTGAACGATCACGAGATGGTCTTGCTCAATGACAATGATTTCGGCCTGTGGGGGGCCACGACCAAAGTCATGAAAGTCAGCTTCGACAAGCCGATTGCGCAAATCGCCGGGTTCTGATCCAACCCACCCTTGCCAACCACCCGTAGTGTCCCATGACCTGGATGGTTGGCAGGGGGCAAGGATGGATGTGCAAGCGTTTTTCAAGGCTCCCCTGGTTTTTGGATGGCCAAGGCTTGCCCTGGGAGCGGGCCGCCATCCCTGCCGGTGTCCCCGCGCCCAAAGTCACTCCTTGCGGCCATAAATCCAGGCGGGAATGCCAGCTGCCACGTAGATGGCGGTGACGGCGGCCAGGGTCAGCGGCTTGTCCGTTGCCAGATGGATGATCAGCAGGATGACGGTGGTGCTCATCAGCCCGATCCCGGCGGCTATGGCCCAGGGCTTGGAGCCGGTCTCGTGACGCAGCCGCCAGTTGGCCACCGAAACGCCGATGGAGACCAGCAGGAAGGTCATGGAGGAGAACGAGGCGATGACCTCCAGCCCGCCGAGAATGGTGAAGGCTCCGCCCAGAAAGATCAGCGTGATGGTCGCCAGCCAGGGGACATTGTCGGCGTTGCGCGCCGAAAGATAGGCCGGCATGTGCTTCTTGGCCGCCATTTCCGCCATCATGCGGGCGGACCCGAAGACGGTGGCGTTGATCGCCGAGGAGGTGGCCAGCAGGGCGGCGATGCCCACCATGATGACCCCGGCCTCGCCGAGCACCGGGCGGGCGGCCTCGGCCAGGGCATACTCCTCCGCCTGGATCAGGCGCGCCTCGGAGAGATTGCCGATGGCGACGATGGCCAGCAGGATGTAGATGGCCGAGGTGATGGCGATGGCTCCATAGATGCCGCGCGGGATATTCTTCTCCGGCTGGCGCGTCTCGCTGATGGTATTGGTGATCAGCTGGAAGCCCTCGAAGGCCACGAAGATCAGCGCTCCGGCCATGAACACCGAGGCGCCGCCCTTGTCGAACAGCGGCAGCAGGTTGTGGGCCGAAGCGCTCTTGATCCCGGCAAGGGCGAAGACCGCCAGGATGAGGATCTTGGCATAGACCACCAGATCCTCGGTGTGGCCGGTTGTGCGCGCGCCGCGCAGATTCACCAGCAGGAAGAAGATCAGAACCGCCCCGGAGAGGGCCATGCGGATGACGGGATCGCCCGATTTGCCGATGAGGTCGGCCCCATAGGCCCCGAAGGTGAAGGCATAGAGCGCCAGGGTGCCCACATAGCCGATGGTCACCGTCCAGCCGGTGATGGTGGAGATTTCCGGATTGTCCGGAAAGGCGCGCAGCAGGTAGATGTAGCTGGCCCCGTCATTGCGGTAGGTCAGCGCCAGGCGGATATAGGAATAGCCGGCGAAAAAGGCCACCATGGAGCCGATGAGAAAGGCAAAGGGCGCGGCATGGCCGGTGATGGAGACGGCCAGCCCCAGCATGGAGAAGATGCCGCCGCCGATCATGCCGCCAACGCCGATGGCGATCAGCTCCAGCAGGCCCAGAGCCTTCTTGCGGTGGGAAGGAGTTTCGGACATGGGATCAGCCTTTCAGTTTGCCGCGCACCGATTCGAGCATGCGCGCGGTTTCGCGCACGCTCCTGCCGGTGATGCGGCAGATCTGCTCCAGGGTGAAGCCGAGCTTGAAATAGAGCAAGGCGGCGCGCCGCTCGCCGGCGTCGAAACGCCGCGGCGAGGCCTCGGCAGCGCGCAGCAGATCCTCCGGCGCTATGGCCATGGAGGGGATCACGTCCTCCCATTTCAGCGCCTCGTCGGGCTGGAACCACTCGTAGAACTCCTCGTCGTCGTCATAGACCGGATCGAGCACCAAGGGATCGTCGGGGATGACCTGATCCGTGGACAGGGTTTCGTGCTTCTGGATGTCGCGCCGCCGGGCGGCCAGCTTGTCCACCGTCTCAAAGAGCATGGCGTAGAGCCAGGCGCGCGGCTCCATGCCCTTTGGCTTTCTGGCGCGGTGTTCCCAGGCCTGGATGAGGGCCTCGCCCACAAGCTCGCGGGCATTCATGTAGCGGGGCGGAAAATCGCCCACGTCTTCGTAATAGGCCACTTCATGGCGGGCTGCCTCGATCAGCCCGGCCATCTCCTTTTCGGCCAGGGCATCGAAGGCCGCCTTGTCCCCGGCGATGATCTTGTCCCATGTCGTTGTCATTTTTCCGCTCCCTTGATGAATTGGGGCCTCTATCCTTCATCTGGGATGGGTGCGGGAGGCTTTCAAGCATCGCGGCGGTTCCAGGGTCAGGCCCCGCAAATCCTGCATATGCCATCCCTCCTCATGAGTCCTGCCCCCGGCGGTGCTCCCGTGGAGGATGGCCGAAGGTGTGCTTCTCCGCCGCGTGCGACAGATAGAGCGCCAGGCCGATGAGGGCGATACCGCCGGCGAAACCGAGCATGTCCCGGGGCGTTGCGAAGCTCATGCCGATGGCGTGTTCGAAAAACTTTACCACCATGATCATGAGAATGACCTTGGCCAGGCGGTTCTTCAGATCGTCGAGATTGCGGATGGACAGGATGCGCGAGGCGGAGGCTCCATCGGCCTGGTCGATGCGCGAGATGAACAGCTCGTAGAGGCCGAGGGAGAAAATGAGCAGCACGGTGGCCAGCAGATAGCCGTCGATGACCTGCACCACATGCTTGATGGTTTCGTCATGGAGGATGGCGCGCTGGGAGGTTTCCAGCTCCGGATAATGCAGCAGATGGACCAGCATGAAGAAGACGTCCACCGTGGCAATGAAGAAGATGGCAAAGGACACCAGCAACGAGGCGATGACAGCGACAAGAACCACCAGCCGTGCGTTCCACAGGAAGCCCTCGAAGATTCGCTCGATGGTTTTCATGTTCCTTTCCTCTCTTGCCGGTTGCATCAGGGTTTTTGCAGGCAGGCGCGCACGGCTTCATCCCGGCCTGCGAAAATGGCGCGCAAGATCTTCTCCGCCTTGCCGATGAGCAGCGGGTTGGTGCGCCCCAGGTTTTCCATCAGCGAGACATTGGCCATGGTCTTGCGCTCTTCAAGGGTGCTGGAGGATCCTTTGTCCTGCTCATCGCGCAGGATTTCCGCCGCCTCCAGAATGCTGGCCGCGGGCAGCACCTTGCCATGGACGGCGCTGATGCAGGCGCGGATATGCTCCAGCCGCGCCTGCCCGTCATTTGCGGCCGCCATGGCAGGGGCATGGGCGGCCAAAGTGAGCGCCAAGGCCATGCCGGGGAGAAACCTGGGGAAAATTGCCATCAGGTCCATTTGCGTGCTCCTTGCCGGATCATGATGTTGCGGCCCTGGCGAAGCTTGCCATGTCCGGCCAGGTAGCCAGGACCTTGGGCATGGCGCCGGGTTTCGCCGTGGCTCCCCAGCCGCCTCCATGGCTCAGGTTCTGGCGGTCGATCCAGACATTGGCGATGCCGGCGGC
>JALSNA010000309.1 GCA_026987255.1 Hyphomicrobiales bacterium
ATGCCCTTGCGCCTGGCCCTGACCGGCAAGCCCCACGGCCCGGAAATGTCCAGGCTCCTGCCCCTGATCGGCAGGGCGCGGGCCAGGGCGCGGCTCACCCGCCGGTGACGTTCATGTTGCGCAGCAGCACGCCCTGGGTGCGGCCTTCCTCGATGATGAACTCGTGCCCCTTGGGCTTTTTGGCGATGGCCTCCTCGATGGCCTGGTTGAGCAGGGCATCGGAGCGGTCCAGGCGCGCCGGGGTGCGCAGGTCCACGGCATCGTCCTGGCCCAGGCACATGTAGAGGGTGCCGGTGGCGGTAAGACGCACGCGGTTGCAGGTGTCGCAGAAATGGGCGCTCAGGGGGGTGATGAAGCCCAGCTTGCCGCCGGTCTCGGCCACCCGCACATAGCGCGAGGGCCCGCCGGTGTTCAGGGCGATGGGCTCCAGGGTGAAGCGCTCCTCGAGCTTCTGGCGCACTTCCGAAAGGGGCAGGTATTGCTCGGCCCTGTCGCCGCCGATCTGGCCCAGCGGCATGGTCTCGATGAGGGTCATGGCATGGCCCTCGCCATGGGCCCAGGTGATCAATTCGGGGATTTCGCCGTCATTGAAGCCGCGCACCGCCACGGTGTTGATCTTGATGGCCAGCCCTGCGGCGCGCGCCGCCTTCAGCCCCTCCAGCACCTTTTGCAGATCGCCGCGGCGGGTGATGCGGGCGAATTTTTCCGCATCGAGCGTATCGAGCGAGACATTGACCCGGCGCACGCCATTGGCGGCCAGGGCAGCGGCATGTCTGGCCAGTTGCGAGCCGTTGGTGGTCAAGGTCAGCTCGTCCATGCGGCCCGCATCCAGATGGCGCGACAGGCGCTCGATGAGCCATATGAGATTGCGCCGCACCAGGGGCTCGCCGCCGGTGAGCCTGATCTTGCGCACCCCCTTGTTGACGAAGGCGGTGCATATGCGGTCGAGCTCCTCCAGGGTGAGGATGTCGCGCTTGGGCAGGAAGGTCTGGTCCTCGGACATGCAGTAGAGGCAGCGAAAGTCGCACCGGTCGGTGACCGAGACGCGCAGATAGGTTATGGCGCGGCCATGGCCGTCCACAAGCTGGCGCTTCGTCTCCCCTTCCGGGATGTCCGGATGCTCGTTCATGAAAGGGATGTTGCGCGCAAGGGGCGCGGCCCGTCAAGGGGATTGGTGAAGTGCGCGGCACTTTTTCCCCACCCATGAAAAAACCCGCCGGAGGCGTGCTCCGGCGGGTCTGCCATGTCGCGCATGCGTCAGGGCTTATTTGTAGTAGTCGTATTTGCCATTGTGCCAGACATAGACCACATAACCGGGCAGGCTCACGTCGCCCTTCTTGTCGAAGGACAGCTCGCCGAGCACGGTGTTGAACTTGCCCTTGTGCAGGGCGGCGGTCACCTTGGCCGGATCGGTGCTGCCGGCCTGCTTGGCGGCCTGGGCCCAGGCCTGGATGGCGGCATAGGTGTAGAGCACATAGCCCTCCGGCTTGATGCCGGCGTCGGTGAACTCCTTGACCACCGGGGCGGCGGCGGGGTTCTTGGCCGGATCGGGCGAGAAGGTCATCAGGGTGCCTTCGCCGGCCGGGCCGGTGATGGCCCAATACTCGTCGGTGACCAGCGCGTCACCGGACATCAGGCGGGTCTTCATGCCCTGATCGCGCATCTGGCGCACGATGAGGCCGGCCTCGGTGTGATAGCCGCCCAGATAGAGCAGGTCGATCTTGTTCTGCTTCAGCTTGGAGACGAGCGCGGAATAATCCTTCTCGCCGGCGGTATAGGCGCCATACATGACTTCCTTGAAGCCCTTGGCGTTGAGGTTCTTCTTCACCTCGTCGGCCAGGCCCTTGCCGTAGGCCGTCTTGTCATGGAAGATGGCGACGCGGGCCTTGGGGAAATGCTTGAGGATGAAGGCCGCCGCGGTGGCGCCCTGCTGGTCGTCACGGCCGCAGACGCGGAAGACGTTGGGCCCGCCCTCGTCGGTCAGCTTGGGGTTGGTGGAAGCGGGCGAGATCTGCACGATGCCCTCTTCCTCATAGACCTTGGAGGCCGGGATGGACGAACCGGAGCAGAAATGACCGGCCATGAAGACCACGCCATCGCCAACCGCCTTGTTGGCCACGGCCACGGCCTGCTTGGGGTCGCAGGCATCGTCATAGATCTTCAGCTCGATCTTCTTGCCCAGAACGCCGCCCTTGGCGTTGAGATCCTTCACCGCCATCATGGCGCCGGCCTTCATCTGGTTGCCGAAGCTGGCATACTGGCCGGTCATCGGGCCGGCGGTGGCGATGGTCACCGAATCCGCCTTGGCGGCGGTGGCGGCAAAGCCCATGGCCAGGGCCGCCGCAGCTACGAGAAACTTCTTCATGTGGGTTTTTCAACCTCCCTCTTTGATCCGCGGGCACCTGCCGGATTCTCCAGCCAGGTTTCCCGGATGCCCGCACG
>JALSNA010000310.1 GCA_026987255.1 Hyphomicrobiales bacterium
TCGGAGGCCCATTCGGGGGTCTTGGGCGTGCCGTCCTTGACGCCCATGATATAGTCCTTGAAGCTCTCCTGGCCCTTGGCCCACTTGGGCATTGTGCCTTCATCCATGCCCTGGACGAACTTGTTGATGAAGTCCTGATCCTGCAGGTTGTTGGCGAAGATGTAATGGGCCATGCCGGCCAGCATGGCGGCATCGGTATTGGGCCGGATGGGGATCCACCAGGCATCATAGGCGGATGCCGAATCGGTATATTGCGGATCCACGAGGACGAACTTGCAGCCCTTCTGCTTGGCCAGGCGCATGTAATAGAAGGTGTTGCCGCCATGGAAGGTATAGGCCGGGTTCCAGCCCCACATGATGATCAGCTTGGAATGGGCAAAGGCGTCATCCTCGTTGCCATCATTGATGGTGCCGAAGGTCATGCGGGAGGAGAATGTCGTGCCCTGATAGGAGGGCACCGACCAGGAGTTGCACCGGCAGCCGAACATGCCCAGGAAGCGGGCCAAAAGCCCCTCGATCTGGTCGGACTTGTGCAGCACGCCGAAGGAGGCGCCGGCATAGGACTGATCGAGCAAGGCGGCGGGGCCATACTTGTTCTTGATCTCGACCATCTTGCGGGCGATGAAATCGAGCGCTTCATCCCAGCTGACGCGCTTGAACTGCCCGGCGCCGCGCGGGCCGACGCGCATCATCGGATAAAGCAGGCGCTCGGGCGAATAGAGCCTGAGGCGATAGGAGCGGCCGCGCAGGCAGCCGCGCACCTGCGGCTCCTCGAAGGTGTCCTTGCCGAACTTGCCGCCTTTCTGATAGCGGCCGTCATCGGTGGAGAGGCGGACGATGACATCGTTCTTCTTGTGGGCCACCAGCATGTGGCGCGAGCCGCAATTGTGGGCGCAGGAGGTGACCACCGTTTCCAGATCGTCATCGCGCGGATAGGGCTCATAGGCAAAGGCCTCGGCCTTTTTCGCCTTGCCGGTGAGGATGGACAGAAAGCCCAGGCCAGCGGCGGTGGCGGCCGATCCCTTCAGGAAGGAGCGGCGGGTGGGGTTGACGTTGAAAACGCCCTTGAGCACCTCGGTGAAATTGGTGACATCGGCGGCCCGGGGCGCGCCGGGGAGCGGATCGGAGCGCAGATCTATGGTTTGCGGCGCGCCGGTTTCATGATCCTTCAACATTATTTCTTCCTCCTGTAGCGCGCTTCAGACTGTGTCGGGCGGTTCTTGGCCCAGGCGGGGGTTTCCTCGACCACATCCTTCATGCCGGGCCACGGATGGCGCGGATAGGGATAGGAGATGCGGTACCACTTGCGGCCACCATGGCAGCCGTAGCAGACATCGGAGGACTTCTTGGCCAGCTTCTCGATGTTCTCCGGCTTCAGGTAGGTGACCTGATGGCGGACGGTGCGATAGGTTTCTTCATGGCAGGTCAGGCAGCCATTGGGGGTTTCCTCGTCCTCGAAATCCTGACGCACCTTGGACCAGTCGCCTTCCACCCCTTCCATGTGCTCATAGGGGAACTTGCCGTGACAGCGCAGGCAGGTGGTCTCGGGATTGACCATCTTGCGCAGCGTGTAGGTATTGTCGTTCTGGTTTTCGGCGTGTGAAGCGGGCGCTTCCTCCCTGGGATCGTTCCCCTGATGGCAGAAATTGCATTTCAGGTCCATGACCTGCCTGGCATATTTGGACATCAGGTGGCGCTGATGGAAGGTCATCTGCTGACCCTTGTAGGTGTCCAGCGTCTGATACCAGGCGAGGACGGAATCGGCCTTCCAGCCGGCGGGCGAGGCCTTGCGCACCTTGTGGGTGAGGATCTCCTTGTGACAGGCCAGGCACTGTTCGTTGGTGGCCTTGTCGATCAGCGGCTTGAAGTGAATGGGATCCCACCTGGCGCGCAGGTAGTCTTTCCTGGCCTTGGCATCTTGCGCCACGGCCACGCCGGAGGCCAGCGCCAGCAGCAGCATGGCGGACGCTCCCCGGCCCAGAATTCTTTTCATTTGCAATCTCGTCGTTGGCGATCTCATGGCCCGCTCCATCTGCCTGGAAGGAAGTGCGCCCGGGCCATTCTCAGCCCAGAGGCAAGAGGGGCGGCGCGCACCCGGTTTTGAGGATGCGCGCAGCCTTTTGGTGCGTGTGGTTACTTCTTGGGAGGCGTCCAGGTCTTGCCGGCCATCCCGGACATGCCGGACATGCCCTTCATGCCGGACATACCGCTCATGCCGCCCATGCCGGACATCCCAGACATGCCACCCATGCCGGACATCCCGGACATGCCGCTCATGCCAGACATCCCGGACATGCCGCGCATGCCGGTATAGGTCCACTGGGTGCAGACCCAGCCGCCATTGCCAGCCATGCCAGCCATGCCGGACATACCACTCATGCCACCCATACCGGACATGCCGCTCATGCCCTTCATACCGGACATGC
>JALSNA010000311.1 GCA_026987255.1 Hyphomicrobiales bacterium
GCCGTGCAAATTTATGGGTCCTGACCCTAGTGCCAGGCGGGCGGTGGGAAATATCCCTCTTGGCGGTTGACGCGCGTCTCCCCATGGCCGAGATGGAGGGCATGATCTGGATCGCGCTTTTCATCCTCCTCCTGGCCGCGGCCTTTCTGACCGCTCTGCACATCGGCTTTCGCGCCCCCAGGACGCGCCATGGCCCGCGGCTGCATGCCGCCGGGCGCACGGCCCGCGCGGTGAGCTTTCGCACCAAAGGCGGCAAGCGGCTGCAAGGGTGGCTGTTCGATGCCGGCAAAAAGGCCCCGGTGGTCATCATCATCCACGGCTGGGGCGCCAACGCGGCCCTCATGCGGCCGCTGGCCGTCCCCTTCATCAAGGATGGCATGAGCGTCTTTTTGTTCGATGCCCGCGGCCATGGCAACAGCGAGGGGGACGGGCCCTCCACCATGCCGAAATTCGCCCAGGACGCCCTGAGCGCCCTGCAATGGCTGCGCGCGCAGCGATTTTCGGGCCCCGCCATCCTGTGCGGCCATTCCATTGGCGCCGCGGCGGCCATTCTTGCCGCCTCCTGGGAGCCGCGCAAGATCGCCGGGGTGATTTCCATCGCCAGCTTTGCCCATCCGGCCCGTCTCATGGGCCGGGCCATGCACAAATGGCATGTGCCTGCGCCGCTCATCCGCCTGGCCCTGGCCTATATCGAATGGCGCATCGGCTTTGCCTATGAGGACATCGCGCCGCAAAACACCATCTGCGCGCTGCGCTGCCCGGTGCTTCTGGCTCACGGCGCGGCCGATTCGGTCATCCCCCTTTCCGACATGAAACGCATCGCCAGCTGCCCCCATGACACCATCGAAACCCTGATCGTGGATGGCGCGGAACATGATTCGGTGGACAAGCTGGCCGCCCATGCCCCCAGACTGGTGGATTTCGCCCGCCGGGCCGCTCTTGCGAATGCCCGGCAGGCCGAATGATCGCACCAGCCAGCCCTCTCAGCCATAGGCGGACATGGCGGCATCCACCGCAACGCCCGTTTCGATCGGCGCCTGCATGGCCGAAAGGGTGCTCTCCAGCGCCGCCAGGCACAAAAGCACGTTGCGCCGGTTGCATGCGTGACCCATCAGGCCGATGCGCCAGACCTTGCCCGCCAGGGCCCCCAGACCGGCTCCGATCTCCAGCCCGTAATCGGCCAGCAGCCGGGCGCGCACCGCGGCATCGTCGATGCCTTCGGGGATGGTCACCGCGTTGAGCTGCGGCAGGCGTTCGGATTCGGGCACCACGAAGGACAACCCCATGGCCTCCAGCCCCGCCTTGAGGGCCCCGTGATGGCGCGCATGGCGCGCCCAGGCCGCCTCCAGCCCCTCTTCCATGAGAATCCCCAAGGCCTCGTGCAGGCCATAGACGGCATTGACCGGCGCGGTGTGGTGATAGGCGCGCTTGGCCCCCGATCCCCAATAGCCCATGACCAGGTTGAGATCGAGAAACCAGCTTTGCACCGGCCGGGCGCGATTGCGCACCTTTTCCACGGCGCGTCCGGAAAAGGTCACCGGTGACAGGCCCGGCGCGCAGGAGAGGCACTTCTGGGTGCCCGAATAGACCGCATCGGCGCCCCATTCATCCACCAGCACCGGGGTGCCGCCCAGGGAGGTCACCGTATCGACGATGGTCAGACAGCCGTGCTCGCGGGCGATGCGGCACAAATCGGCGGCGTCCGACTGCGCGCCGGTGGAGGTTTCGGCATGAACGAAGGCCACCACCGAGGCCTCCGGGTGGGCCCGCAGGGCCTCTTCGAGCGCCTGCGGATCGACGGCGCGGCCCCATTGGCCCTCCACCGCCACCGCCTTGCCGCCGCAGCGGATGACGTTTTCCTTCATGCGGCCGCCGAAAACGCCGTTGATGCACACCACCACGGTGTCGCCGGGCTCCACCAGGTTGACGAAGCAGGTCTCCATGCCCGCCGAGCCCGGCGCGGAAACCGCCATGGTCATGTCGTTCTTCGTGCGGAAGGCATATTGCAGCCGCGCCTTGACCTCGTCCATGAGGCCGACGAAGGCCGGATCCAGATGGCCGATGGTCGGCCGGCTCATGGCCTCGAGCACGCGCGGGGAAACATCGGACGGCCCCGGGCCCATGAGAATGCGTTGCGGGGGATTGAAGGCGGAAACGGTCATGTCTGGAAGTCTCCTGAAAAAACGGTCGCGGACCAAAGAGGTTTTGGAAGCGCCATAAAGCGGATGATCACGGCAGGGCAAAAGCCGGAATGGAACCTGTTTCCACCATGTGGAAACAGAGCCCGGCCCAGCCTCAGAACTGATAGCGCCGCAGGCGTCTTTGCACGGCGAAGAGATAGAGCATGACCCCGGCCAGGATGATGAAGAACATCATGGAGGCAATGGCCGCGCCCATGTTGGGATCGCCCAGTTGCAGCT
>JALSNA010000312.1 GCA_026987255.1 Hyphomicrobiales bacterium
GATTCATGCTTCATCCCGGAGCCTTTTCGCCCTTGCCAATACCTTCAAGGTATTGCCTGCGGACGAAAAGACACCGGGATTTTGCCTGAATCCTGCATCCACCATCCCTCTTTATGAGTCCTGACCCCAAGACGGTTAACTGGGACGCCCTTGCGACTGACGGCGCGCTGGGCTAGAAGCCTTGGGCAAGGGAGCGATTGCGCAAGACTTGCCCCCTCCAGGCGGTGGCGCCGGGGGCTTATCCGGGATTTCGCTGTTCATGGCCAAGACGAAAAAGACGCCGCGCCCCAAGGCGCGCCTGCCCAAGGGATTCCGCGACGTGGGCGCGGCCGAGATTGCGGCCACGCGCGCCATGCTGGAGACCATCCGGCAAGTTTACGAGGCTTATGGCTTCGAGCCCATCGAGACGCCCTTCTTCGAATATGCCGAATGCCTGGGCAAGTTCCTGCCCGACGAGGAGCGGCCAAACGAGGGCGTCTTTTCTCTCCAGGACGAGGACGAGCAGTGGCTGAGCCTGCGCTATGACCTGACCGCGCCCCTGGCCCGCCACGTGGCGGAGAATTTCGATCATCTGCCCAAGCCCTACCGCAGCTACCGCGCCGGGTGGGTGTTCCGCAACGAAAAGCCCGGGCCGGGGCGGTTTCGCCAGTTCATGCAGTTCGATGCCGATTCGGTGGGCACAGCCTCGGTGCTGGCCGATGCGGAGGTCTGCATGATGGCCGCCGACACCTTCGAGAAACTGGGCATCGGGCGCGGCGATTACGTGCTGAAGGTCAACAACCGCAAGATCCTCGATGGCGTCCTGGAGATGACCGGCGCATCGGGCGAAGAAGCGCGCCTGACCATCCTGCGCGCCATCGACAAGCTCGACCGGCTGGGCCCGGCCGGGGTGCGCGATCTGCTCGGCGAGGGGCGGCTGGACGAATCGGGCGATTTCACCAGGGGTGCGGGGCTGGACGAGGCGCAGATCGCGCATGTGCTGGGCTTCGTGGAGGCCGGTCTGGAGGCTGACGGGCGGGCCGCCGTGCTGGCGCGGCTGGAGAAGCTGGTGGGCTCCTCGGAGCGCGGCAGGGAGGGCATCGATGAGCTGCAGGAGATGGCCGCCTTCCTCGATGCCACGGGATATGGCCCTGAGCGCATCGCCTTCGATCCGGCGGTGGTGCGCGGGCTTGGTTACTACACCGGCCCGGTCTTCGAGGCCGAGCTCCTGTTCACGGCGCGCAACGAGGAGGGCAGGCTGGTGCGCTTCGGCTCGGTGGGCGGCGGCGGGCGCTATGACGACCTGGTGGCGCGCTTTCGCGGCCAGGCGGTGCCGGCCACCGGCTTTTCCATCGGCGTCTCGCGGCTGCACGCGGCCCTGTCGCACCTGGGCAAGCTCGATACGCAAGGCGCGCAAGCCCCCGTCGTGGTGCTGGTCATGGACCGCGGGCGGGCCGGGGACTATTGGAAGATGGTGGAAGAGCTGCGCGCCGGCGGCATCCGCGCCGAGATGTACATGGGCGCATCGGGCATGAAGGCGCAGATGAAATATGCCGACCGGCGCGGCGCGCCCCTGGCGATCATCGAGGGCGAGGACGAAAAGGCGCGCGGCGAGGTGCAGATCAAGGATCTCATCGCCGGGCGCGAGAAGGCCGCCGCCATCTCCTCGCGCGCCGAATGGGTGCAGAGCCGCCCGGCGCAGGTGGCCGCGGGGCGTGATCAGCTGGTGGAAACGGTGCGCGCCATGCTGGCGGCGCAAGCGAAAGGTTGAGCCCATGCCCGCCCTGGCGGCCACAGGACAAGGCAGGCTGCAGGCCCAGAACCGGGCCATCATGGCGCTCTTCGAGGAGCGCGGCTTTGCCCGCATCCGCCCGCGCATCCTGCAACCGGCCGATGTCTTTCTGGAGAAGTCCGGCGAGGCCATCCGCGCCCGCACCTTTCTGTTCACCGATCCCGACGGACAGGCGGAGCTTTGTCTGCGGCCCGACCTGACGGTGCCCACCTGCCGCTATCACCTGGCCTTCGCCGAGGATCCGGAGGCGGAGGCGAAATACTGCTATCGCGGTCCGGCCTTCCGCTTTCATGGCATGGACGATCCGCTGTTCGCCGACGAGTTCGAGCAACTGGGGCTGGAATGGTTCGGCCATGGGGATCCGGCGCGCGCCGATGCCGAGACGCTGCAGCTGGCGCTGCAGGCCACCGTCCTGGCGGGGGTGCATTTTCCGGCCGTGAAGGCGGGCGATCCGGGCCTGCTGCGCGCCCTGCTGGAGAGCATCGGCATGCCCGGGCGCTGGCGGCGCAGGCTGTTCATGCGCTTTCGCCGCCCGCAGGACTTTCACGCCACACTGGAGCGCATGGCCTCGCGCGATGACGGGCCGCGCACCTCGGTCTCGGAGCTGGTGGACAAGCTGGCCAGCTTTTCCGCCCCGGCCAGCCAGGA
>JALSNA010000313.1 GCA_026987255.1 Hyphomicrobiales bacterium
TGCTCGCCGGATTTCGGCCCGCGCGGCATTCTCGACCGTTTCGGCCAGATCGGACCGAAGGTGCTCCTGGCTTGCGATGGCTATTATTACAATGGCCGCCGCTTCGATCTGCGCGACAAGCTCAAGGAAGTCATGGCGCACCTGCCGGGCGTGGAGAAGCTGGTCATCATTGATTACACCGGCCAGGCGCAAGAGGTGGCCGCCGGGCTGGAAAGGGCCGTGACCTGGGAGGATTTTCTGGCGCCCTTCGCCGGGGCTCGGGAGCAATACGATCCCTTGCCTTTCGATCATCCGCTCTACATCCTCTTTTCCTCCGGCACCACCGGGGTTCCCAAGTGCATCGTCCATCGCGCCGGCGGCATCTTGCTCAAGCACGCCAGCGAACTGATCGTGCAAGGCGACGTGCGCCCCGCGGACAGATTGTTCTATTTCTCCACCTGCGGCTGGATGATGTGGAACTGGCTGGTTTCGGGCCTGCTGGCCGAGGCCACCTTGCTGCTCTATGACGGCTCGCCCTTTTATCCCGGCCCCGAAGCCCTGTTCGATTATGCCCAGGATGAGGCCATGACCCACCTTGGCACCTCGGCGAAGTTTCTCGATGCGGTGCGCAAGTCCGGCCTTGAGCCGGTGAAGGAATTCGATCTGCCTGCCCTGCGCACCATCTTTTCCACCGGCTCGCCGCTGTCGCCGGAGGATTTCAGCTTCGTCCATGCATCCATCAAGGCGGATGTGCATCTGGCCTCCATCTCCGGCGGCACCGACATCTGCGGCTGTTTCGTCGCCGGCAATCCCTTGGAGCCGGTGTGGCGCGGCGAGATCCAGGGGCCGGTGCTGGGCATGGCGGTGGATGTCTTCGACGAGGAGGGAAAGCCCCTGCGGCAAGGCAAGGGCGAGCTGGTCTGCACCCGGCCCTTTCCATCCCAGCCCCTGAAGTTCTGGAACGATGCGGACGGGGCGCGCTACCGGGGGGCCTATTACGAGCGCTTCCCCGGCATCTGGCATCATGGCGATTATGCCGAATGGACACCCCATGGCGGCATCATCATCCACGGGCGCTCCGACGCCACCTTGAACCCCGGCGGGGTGCGCATCGGCACGGCGGAGATCTATGCCCAGGTGGAGAAGCTGCCGCAAATCGTCGAATCGCTGGCCATCGGCCAGAAGATGCCCGATGGCGATGAGCGCATCGTGCTTTTCGTGCGCCTGGCGGAGGCAGCCGTGCTGGACGAGGAGCTGACGAAACGCATCAAGACGGCCATCCGCTGCGGGGCCTCGCCGCGCCATGTTCCGGCGGTGATCGTGGCGGTGGAGGACATTCCGCGCACCAAGTCGGGCAAGATCGTCGAGATCGCGGTGCGCGACGTGGTGCACGGGCGCCCCGTGCGCAACATCGAGGCCCTGGCCAATCCGCAGGCGCTGGATCTGTTCCGGGACCTGCCGCAGCTGGAGCTGTAAGGCCTATTGCAGCTGCTTGCAACGGCGGATCATTTCCGCCTTGGCCCTGTCCGGGGACCACGGCTCAAGAGTGAAGAAGCGCTCCGACCCCGCTCCCTTCAGGCCGCGCGGGCGGCCAAAGAAGCGCGCTGCCTCATTTTCGGAGAAACCGGCCAGCTGGATGGCCTCCAGGAAGGCCGAGGCGCGATCGGCGCGCTTGATGAGCGCCTCCACCCATTGCGGCAGCTGTGCGGGCAGGCCGAAGCGGATGTGGATGGCCGCCTCCAGCTTGCGCTCGAAATCCTTGTAATCCAGCCCCAGGGCGGCCTTGAAGGGGCTGATCATGTCGCCGATGACATATTCCGGCGCATCGTGCAGCAGCGCTGCCAGCCGCCAGCGGCGCTCCACGTCCGGCTTGAAGCGGGTGACCAGAGCCTCCACCAGCACGCAGTGCTGGGCCACGGAGAAGGCGTGTGCGCCCGTGGTCTGGCCGTTCCAGCGCGCCACGCGGGCCAGGCCATGGGCTATGTCCTCGATCTCGATATCCAGCGGCGAGGGATCGAGCAGATCGAGCCTGCGGCCTGACAACATGCGCTGCCAGGCGCGCGGCGGTTGAGGTTTTCTGGACATGAAATGGCCTGCCGTCTGTCGCTTCCCTGGCGCCCGATGGCGCGGCTCAACCCTTTTACGCTTGCCGCCCTCATGTCAAGCCCCGTAAAAAACGCTTGCGCATCCATCCTCATCCCCTGCCAGCCACCCCGATCATGAGACACCACGGGTGGTTGGCAGGAGGTGGGGATGGTCTTCGGAAAAGTTGATGGAGATGCCCGAGGGCGCTGCGCCCCGCCTATCCGGCCAGCACCCGCGGGGTGGGGAAGGTGATGCGCACGGTGGTGCCCTGTCCCGGCTTGCTGGAGATGGCAAAGCGCGCATGATTGGCCTCCGCCAGCGCCTTGGTCAGCGGCAGGCCGAGCCCCG
>JALSNA010000314.1 GCA_026987255.1 Hyphomicrobiales bacterium
AGGAAAGGCGGTCTTGCGGCCGGTGGGGTGAAGGGCAAGGCGCCCGTGCGCATGAGCCATGGCCGGAAGGCGGGTTTGACTGGTGCAGGGCGCGGTTTTGCCACCGGCTCAGGCGCCAGGAAGGGTGGTCTTGCCGCAGGCGGGGTGAAAGGCAGGGCCTGGCGGCGCATCAATCGGGGGCGGAAAGGGGCTTGCCCGGCTGCTGCAGGCCCGGTGCGGGTGGCCGCAGCCATGGGGGGCCGTTTCAGAGCATCGGTAATGCGGCGGAAGACGACCCGGCGGTTGCGCGGTTCGCGGACCTTGCCAAGGATGCGCGGATAGGCCTCGCCATATCCCTTGGCGACGAGGTTGGCTGCGGGTATGCCGAAATTGCGCACCAGCGCCTCGCGCACCGCCCGGGCGCGGGCCTCGGAGAGCTTCAGATTGTAGCTGGCGCGGCCGGCCTTGTCGGTGTGGCCTTCTATGAGAAAGATTTCGCGCGGGTTCCTGTGCAACAGCAGGCGCATGGCGGCAGCGATACCGGCGAGCTTCTTTTGCTCCTGCGGGGAAATGCGCGCCGAGGCCGACCCGAACCTTATGGTGTTGACGTCGATGGCCGGCAGGCGGCGGCGGATGTTCACATCATCGAGAATGCGCTGCAAATCGTAGGTCCGGCCTTGCAGGCGCGCCGGTCTGGCGAAAGCATCGGCCAGTTTCTGCGGCGCCGGGGCCGCCAGCGCCGGGGAAAGAACCGCGGCGCTGAAAATGGTGGCCAGAATGATGCGCTTGAAACCCATGATGTCCTCCCTTTGCTATTCGCGAAGAAAGATACACCCTCGGGCTTTGAAGCTTCAATATTATTCTTGAAATTTCAGGAAATATTTGCATCAATAGAGTCTATTCTTCATGGTTCATGAAATAACTTCATGACAATGTGGCATTTGCTCTTTGCCGCAGAGGCATTCAGTCCACCTTGACGATCAGCGGCGGATGGCCGGTGGCCTTGAGGAAAGTCAAAAGGCCGGCGCGGGGAATGGTGGTGGTGGCGGTGTTCTCCAGGGGGTGAAAATTGAGCAGGTCATGGGCCATCATGGCTTCGTCCAGCACAACGGTGACCTTGCCCTGTTCATCGTTCATCAAGGCGAAAGGGGTCACGGATCCGGGGCGCACGCCCAGGGTCTGCTCCATGAGATCGGGTTTGCCGAAGGAGAGGCGGGCGGAGCCGATGGTCCTGTGCAGGGTCTTGAGGTTGACGGCCGTGTCCTCCAGCGCCACCACCAGCCACAGGCGGCCCTTCTTGTCCTTGAGGAACAGGTTCTTGGTGTGTCCGCCGGGAATCCGGCCGCGCAGGGCGCGGGCGTCCTCCACCGTGAAGGCGGCCTGGTGCTCCTGGGTATGGTGGGAAATGCCCAGTTCATCGAGCAGGGCGAAAAGGTCATCGCGGCTGGCGGGCATGGCGGGACTCCATGGAGAAAAATTTGCCAAAATGAGGCGACAAACCTATTGCATTTCAATCCGCTTTGCGCAATATAACAAGCCGCTGGCTGGCCACCCATGGCGCGGCTGGCGCATGTCACTGGATATGCGGGCGTAGCTCAGGGGTAGAGCACAACCTTGCCAAGGTTGGGGTCGTGAGTTCGAATCTCATCGCCCGCTCCAGTCACCTTGTCTCCTTCCTTTGCGAGATCCGTATCGTGCGGGCATGAATGTCTCTTCATGTCCGGTGCTTTGCCTTATTTGCGGGCTTGCGATATGTTAAGGCGGCTTTTGAGCCGGCGCGAGCGAATCACCGGATGCGGTGGGCCTGGCGCGCATCTGGCGCGGCCTTGAGGAGAGTTTCTGGCATGAGCGATCTGTTGGAGGGCGTGGTTCTGGACAAGCCGCGCATCTATCTTGTCCGCATGGTGGTCTTCATCCTGCTGGCGGCCATCGTGGCGGCCATTCTCTATCCGCAGATCAAGACGGCCTTCATGGCCAATCCGGGGCTTAACGGGCTGATCCTGTTTACCCTGTTCCTGGGGCTGGTCTATACCTTCCGCATGGTGATCCGGCTGTTTCCGGAGGTCAACTGGGTCAATCATTTCCGCATCGCCGATCCGGCGCTGGACATTCCCTACACGCCGCATCTTCTGGCCCCCATGGCCACCTTGCTGCGCGACCGGCGCGGCACCACGGTGCTCACGCCCATGTCGATGCGCTCCTTGCTCGATTCGCTGGCGGCGCGGCTGGACGAGGCGCGCGACATTTCGCGCTATCTGATCGGCCTTTTGGTGTTTCTGGGCCTTCTGGGCACCTTCTGGGGGTTGTTGCAGACCATCAGCTCGGTGGGTGACGTGATCCGCAACCTGGATGTGACGGCAGGCGAATCGGCAACCATTTTCGATGAGCTGAAGTCGGGCCTGGAAGCGCCGCTGGCGGGCATGGGCACCTCCTTTTCGTCGTCATTGTTCGGCCTGGCGGGCTCGCTGATCCTGGGCTTTCTCGATCTGCAGGCGGCGCAGGCGCAGAACCGCTTCTACAACGACCTGGAGGACTGGCTGTCCACCATCACCGACATCGAGGCCGGCGAGGGAGCGGGCCTTGCCGCGCCACAATATCTGCGCATGGATCTTTCGGAGCTTCAGGAGGGCATCGAGAGAATCAACGAAACGTTGCTGCGGGCGGTGGAGGAGCCGGCCCCCAATGCTGGCGCAGGCGCAGGGACGGCCAGCGCCGATTCCATGGACCGGCTGGCCGAGGCCGTGGGCGGGCTGGTGCAGCAGATGCGCGAGGAGCAGAAGATCGTGCGCTCCTGGGCCGAGCAGCAATCCTTGCAGCAGGCGGAAATCCGCGATCTGCTCAACGATCTGACGCGCAAGGGATGAGCTGACAAATGGCCGGATCGCTCAACAAGCGCGGACGGGGCGGAAACGAGGGGCTTTACTGGCCCGGCTTCGTGGACGCCATGGCGCAGCTTCTGCTGGTCATCATCTTTCTGCTCACCGTTTTCATGATCGCCCAGTTTTTGCAGGCCAGGGAGCTTTCCGGGCAGGACACGGTGCTGTCCAAGCTGCGTTCGCAGATCGCCGAACTGACGGAAATGCTGGCGCTGGAGAAATCCGCCAAGGCCACTTTGGAGAGCACTCTGGCGGCGCTTGGCGACGATCTGAAGGCGGAAAAGAAAAAATCCGCCTCCTTGCAGGCCATGCTGAATGACCTGAAGGGCAAGGAGGGCAAGGCGGGCTCACTGGCGGCCACCCTGCAGGGCAAGCTGGAGGCGGAAAAGAAGATTTCCGCCCAGGCGCTGGCGCAAATCGAGCTGCTCAACCAGCAACTGGCGGCGCTGCGGCGGCAGGTGGCGACGCTGAACGCGGCGCTGGAGGCGGCGGAGGCGCGCGACAAGGCCTCCAAGGCGCAGATCGCCAATCTGGGCAAGCGGCTCAATGCGGCCCTGGCGCGCCGGGTGCAGGAGCTGGCGCGCTACCGCTCCGAATTCTTCGGCCGTTTGCGGCGCATTCTTTCGCAGCGCTCCGACATTCGGGTGGTGGGGGACAGGTTCGTCTTTCAGTCCGAGGTGCTCTTTCCCAAGGGCAGCGCGGAGCTGACCGCCCAGGGCAAGGAGGAAATGGCCAAGCTGGCGGCGGCCATCCTGGGGCTGACCCGCCTGATCCCGCCGGACATCAACTGGATCTTGCGGGTGGACGGGCACACCGATTCCGATCCCATCAACACGCCGCGCTTCAAGTCCAACTGGGAGCTTTCGGCGGCGCGCGCCATTTCGGTGGTCAAGTATCTGATTTCGCAAGGCGTGCCCCCCAACCGGCTGGCGGCGGTGGGCTTTGGCGAGTTCCATCCCATCGATCCGGCGGATACACCGGAAGCCAAGGCGAAGAACCGCCGCATCGAACTGAAGCTGACGGAGCGCTGATCAGCGCTCGCAGGAGCCGTCTCCGAAGAGCTTGCTGTAAAGACAAAAGCGGTTCAGGGCCCTTTGCAGGGGGCTTTGTCCGGCCTTGCTCCTGGCGCTCAGGCCCTGGACATGATCGGCGAAACTGCCCGGTCTGGCGGATTGCCGCGCGGCGGGCGGGGCGATGAGCCCCAGGGCCTCCCCGGCATCCTTGCCCAGACCGATGAAATCCACCGGGCAGGCCTCGCTGGCGTTGTAGACAAAGAGCACGAAGGGATTCTTGTCCTTCGACAGGAGGTCATCCAGCATTGCCGCATGGGCGGATGTCCAGCTCATGGAGGCCAGCACCGAGGCGAGAACAAGGATTTTCAGGTTTTTCATGGTTCCCCCACTGGATGACGCTGCACTGCAACATATTCAAAAATTTCCAATTGTTCAAGGGCCTTGCATGAGCCGGAACGCAGATGCGAAAAGGCCCTCCGGGCATTCCTGCCGGAGGGCCTTTGGAATTGCGCATGGGCAAAGGGATCAGTTGGAGATGTCCTCGCCGGTTTCCTGATCGACCGCCTTCATGGACAGGCGCACCTTGCCGCGCGGATCGATGGAGAGCAGCTTGACCTTGACCACGTCGCCCTCGCTGACCACGTCGGTGACCTTGCCGACGCGCCGGTCGGCGAGCTCGGAGATGTGCACCAGGCCATCCTTGGGACCGAAGAAATTGACGAAGGCGCCAAAATCCACGACCTTGACCACCTTGCCTTCGTAGATGTGGCCCACTTCCGGCTCGGCGGTCAGGGAGGTGATCCAGTCCCTGGCTGCGGTTATGGCCTTCTTGTCGGAAGAGGCGATCTTGATGGTGCCGTCGTCGGCGACGTTGATCTTGGCGCCGGTCTTCTCGACGATTTCGCGGATCACCTTGCCGCCGGCGCCGATGACGTCGCGGATCTTGGCGACGGGGATGTTCATGACCTCGATGCGCGGGGCATGTTCGGTCAGCTCCGAGCGGCTCTCGGTGAGGGCCTCCTTCATCTTGTCCAGGATGTGGGCGCGCCCGCCCTTGGCCTGGTTGAGCGCGGTGCGCATGATCTCCTCGGTGATGCCGGTGACCTTGATATCCATCTGCAGGGAGGTGATGCCCTCCTCGGTGCCGGCCACCTTGAAGTCCATGTCGCCCAGGTGATCCTCGTCACCCAGGATGTCGGAGAGAACGGCGAACTTGTCGCCCTCCAGGATCAGGCCCATGGCGATGCCCGATACCGGGCGCTTGATGGGCACGCCGGCATCCATGAGCGACAGGGACGCGCCGCAGACCGTGGCCATGGAGGACGACCCGTTGGATTCGGTGATCTCGGAAACCACGCGCACCGTATAGGGGAACTGCGAGGTCTCCGGCATGACGGCGTGCAGGGCGCGCCAGGCGAGCTTGCCATGGCCCACTTCGCGGCGGCCGGTGAAGCCGACGCGGCCGGTCTCGCCGACGGAGAAGGGCGGGAAGTTGTAATGCAGCAGGAAGTTCTCCCGGTAGGTGCCTTCCAGGGCGTCGATGAACTGCTCGTCCTCGCCGGTGCCCAGGGTGGTGATGACCAGGGCCTGGGTCTCGCCGCGGGTGAACAGGGCCGAGCCATGGGTGCGCGGCAGCACGCCGACCTGGGAGACGATGGGGCGCACCTCGTCGAGCTTGCGGCCATCGATGCGCGATCCGGTTTCGATGATCTGGCCGCGCACGATTTCCTTCTCCAGGGTCTTGAAGGCGGCTTGCACCTTGCCGGGATCGCATTCTCCGGCCTCCGCCTTGTCCTGCGGGCACAGGGCGGCCATGGCCTTGTCGCGGGCGGCGTCGACGGCATCGCGGCGGGCCATCTTCTCGGTGATGGCATAGGCGGCCTTGATGTCCTCGCCCACTTCGGCGCGCACCGCCTCGACGACATCGGAGATGTCCACCGGCTCCACCTCGCGGGGGGCCTTGGCGGCCTTTTCGGCCAGTCTGCCGATCATTTCGATCACCGGCTGGAAACCCTCGTGGCCGAACATGACCGCGCCCAGCATGTCATCCTCGGAGAGCTCCTCGGCTTCCGATTCCACCATGAGCACGGCGTCCTTCGTGCCGGCCACGACCAGATCGAGTTTGGAATTTTCCAGATCGTCGATGGAGGGGTTGAGGACATAGGCGCCCTCGATGAGGCCGACGCGGGCGCCGCCTATGGGGCCCTTGAAGGGCAGGTTGGCGATGGCCAGGGCGGCGGAGACGGCGACCATGGCGACGATGTCGGGGTCATTCTCCAGATCGTGGGACATGACCGTGGCGATGACCTGGGTCTCGCACTTGAAGGCCTTGTCGAAGAGCGGCCGGATGGGCCGGTCGATGAGGCGCGAGACGAGGATTTCCTTCTCGCCGGGGCGGCCTTCGCGCTTGAAGTAGCCGCCGGGGATCTTGCCCGCGGCGTAGGTCTTTTCCTGATAGTTGACGGTCAGCGGGAAGAAGTCCAGCCCCGGCTTGGGGGATTTCTCCGCCACCACGGTGGCCAGCACCGAGGTTTCGCCATAGGTGGCCAGCACGGCCCCGTCGGCCTGCCGCGCGATGCGGCCGGTTTCCAGCTTCAGCGGGCGTCCGGCCCACTCGATTTCTTCAACGTGTATATCGAACATGTTCATTTCCTGCGGTTCTTGCAAAGTGTCCGTCTGTCTTGTGTTGCACTCATCCTCATCCTGCTTGCAGACGGTTGCGCCATGGCGCGGGAACGAAAGGACGGGCCAGGCCCGCTTCGTTCCCTATAATTACAGCAAGATGCAGACATACGATTTCTCTTCGCCGGCTTGCGCCTGGATGGCGAAGCCACGGGCATGGCCTCAGCGGCGCAGGCCAAGGCGCTTGATGAGGGCCTGGTAGCGGGCCTCGTCCTTGCCTTTCAGGTAATCGAGGAGCTTGCGGCGCAACGAGACCAGCTTGAGCAGGCCGCGGCGCGAGTGGTTGTCCTTCTTGTGGACCTTGAAATGCTCGGTGAGGTTGCGGATGCGCTCGGTGAGCACGGCGACCTGCACCTCCGGCGAGCCGGTGTCGCCTTCACAGGTGGCGAATTCCTTGATCAGCTCGGCCTTGCGTTCGGGCGTAATCGACATCGGGGTCTCCTTGTTTCATGGTGTTTTCATCATGAGCGCAAAGGCCCGCAGCCTGGCTCACAGGTTGAAGACGCGGCGCGGCTTGAGCATCCCGGCCTCGATGGTTCCCAGCGCAACGGGCCTGCCCTTGCAGGTCACGAGAACCACATCCTCGGCCAGGGGCGCATCCGCCCCGCGCAGGATCACCTGCTGTCCACGCACAATGCGGGCGGCCTGCGGCCGGTCCACGGCCAGCGCCGGGATGTCGTCCAGCGCGGTCTCGATCGGCAGCAGGGCCTCCCGCAGGGCCTTGCGTTCGGCGTCCTTATGGCGCAATTCCTCCAGCTTTTCCAGTGAAATCGCATCTTCCATGGTGAAAGGGCCGACGCGGGTGCGTTTCAGCGCCGCGATATGGCCCAGACAGCCCAGCTGGCGGCCCATGTCGCGGGCCAGGGCGCGCACATATGCGCCCTTGCCGGTTTCGGCCTCGAAGACGGCCGTATCGGCATCGGGCATGTCCACCAGTTTCAGGTCATGGATCTGGATCAGGCGCGGCTTGAGCTGAACCTCTTCGCCGTCGCGGGCCAGGTCATAGGCGCGCTCGCCCCTGACCTTGATGGCCGAATAGCGCGGCGGCAGCTGGGAAATCTCGCCGATGTAATCGTCCAGGATGGCCTCGATGGCGGCGCGGGTGGGGCGGGCAGCGGAGGTCTCGACCACCTCGCCCTCGGCATCGTCGGTGTCGCGCTCCTGCCCCCAGCGGACGGTGAAGCGGTAGGCCTTTTCGCCATCCATGACCCATTGCACGGTCTTGGTGGCCTCGCCGAAGGCAATGGGCAAGATGCCGGTGGCCAGCGGGTCGAGGGTGCCGCCATGGCCGGCCTTGGCGGCGTTGAACATGCGCTTGGCCATGCCGACGGCGGCGGTGGATGTCATGTCGAAAGGCTTGTCGAGCACGAGCCAGCCGTGCACGGGGTCGCCACGTCTCTTGCGGGCCATTCAGTCCTCGTCGTTCGGATTGTCTTGCGGGTTCTTGTTCAGATCGCGCGCCACTTTCGGGTCGCGCAGCAGTTCGTCGATGCGGGCGGCCTGGTCGGCGGCCGGATCGAGCCGGAAGCGCAGGGCGGGCATGTATTTCATTCCCCTCAGGCGCGGGGTGATGAGGCCGCGGATGCGCCTGCGGACAGCATTGAGACGCTCTTCCAGCCCTTCGGCGTCCTTGTCCATGAGGGGGCGCACCCAGGCGGTGGCCAGCTTCAGATCCGGGGTGATTTCCACCTCGGTGACAGTGATGGTGGCGGTGTCCAGCCCCGGCTCGTCCAGCTTCCTGGCGATGAAGGTCTCGCCCAGGGCATGACGGATGGTCTCGCCGGCCCGCAGCTGGCGCTGCGAGGGCGGTCTTTTCTTGCTCATGTCCAAAACTCCCGAAAGGGCGGCATCACAGGCTGCGCTTGATCTCCTCGACGCGGTAGCACTCGATGACGTCGCCCACCTTCAGGTCCTGCCAGTTCTCGAAGGCCATGCCGCATTCCTGCCCGGCCTGGACTTCCCTGACCTCGTCCTTGAAGCGCTTCAGGGTGCTGAGCCTGCCCTCGTGGATGACCACATTGTCGCGGATCAGGCGCACCCCGGCGCCGCGCTCCACGGTGCCTTCGGTGACGCGGCAACCGGCAATCTTGCCGACCTTGGAGATGTTGAAGACCTCCAGGATTTCGGCATTGCCCAGATGGGTCTCGCGCAGCTCCGGCGGCAGCAGGCCGGACATGGCCTGTTTCATGTCATCCACCAGATCGTAGATGATGTTGTAATAGCGCACCTCGATGCCCTCGCGCTGGGCGGCCTCCTGGGCCTGCTTGTTGGCGCGCACGTTGAAGCCCAGTATGACGGCGCCGGTGGCGGTGGCCAGCTGGACATCGGATTCGGAGACGCCGCCGACGCCATAATGCACCACGCGGGCGCGCACCTCGTCGTTGCCCAGCTTGCCCAGGGCCTGGACGATGGCCTCCGCGGAGCCTTGCACGTCGGCCTTGACGAGGATGGGGAACTCCTTGAGCTCGCCTTCCTTCATCTGGTTCATCATCTGCTCCAGGGAGGCGCGGCGCATGGCCACGCCCTTGGCCTCGCGCTTCTTGCGCTGGCGGTATTCGGCGACCTCGCGGGCGCGCGCCTCGGACTCGACCGCCACCAGGATGTCCCCGGCCTCGGGCACGGCATTGAAGCCCAGCACCTCCACCGGCATGGAAGGGCCGGCGGAGACGGTGTTCCTGCCGGTGTCGTCGATGAGGGCGCGCACCTTGCCCCAGGCGGAGCCGGCGACCACCACGTTGCCCACCTTGAGGGTGCCGCGCTGCACCAGAACGGTGGCCACCGGGCCGCGGCCGCGGTCGAGCTTGGCTTCCACCACAAGGCCCTCGGCGTTGCGGTCCGGGTTGGCCTTGAGCTCCATCATCTCGGCCTGCAACTGAATGGCGCTCAAAAGCTCCGGCAGCCCCTGGCCGGTGATGGCGGAGGTCTCGACATCGAGGGCATCGCCGCCCATGCTCTCGACGAAGACCTCATGCTGCATCAGCTCGGTGCGCACGCGGTTGGGGTCGGCCTCGGGCTTGTCCATCTTGTTGATGGCGACGATGATGGGCACTTCGGCCGCCTTGGCGTGGTTGATGGCCTCCACGGTCTGGGGCTTGACGCCGTCATCGGCGGCCACCACCAGCACGACGATGTCGGTGGCCTTGGCGCCGCGGGCGCGCATGGAGGTGAAGGCCTCGTGGCCGGGGGTGTCGAGGAAGGTGATCTTGCCTTCTTCCGTCTCCACCTGATAGGCGCCGATGTGCTGGGTGATGCCGCCGGCCTCGCCGGAGGTCACCTTGGTCTTGCGGATGGCGTCCAGAACCGAGGTCTTGCCGTGATCGACATGGCCCATGACGGTGACCACCGGGGGGCGGGGCCTGAGGGTCTCGGGGGCATCCTCGGGGCCGATGAGCCCTTCTT
>JALSNA010000315.1 GCA_026987255.1 Hyphomicrobiales bacterium
GCGCAGGCGCTCAAATCCAGCCCGAACCCAAGATCGGCCAGCAGGCGCAGCTCGAAGCGCGCCAGCAGGGCCGGCCAGATGCCCCGCTCCTCCAGATGCTCCAAGATCAGCATGGCGGCGTCATGGAGGGCCGGATGGGGCTCGCGTTCGGGCAGGAAATGCAGCTGGCCCATGAGGGCGGACAGGCCCGCCAGGGCCAGAGGATCGTCCATCAGCCGGCCTGCGGTCAGGCGCCGCGGCTCGATGGCGAAATGGCCCAGCTGATCCTCCAGGCGGGCGCGCCAGGTGAGCGAGACGATGTTGCCCGGCTGCAAGACGGGGCGCATGCGCCGCGAGAGCCCGCCGCGCGCCAGACCCCGCCAGCGGCCATGGGAGCGGGCAAAGACCTCGACGATGGCGGAGGTTTCGCCATGGGGCCGGGCGCCGATGATGATTGCGTCAGAAGACCAGTGCATGGCCCATTGTCGCAAGATTCGGGCTACTTCAACAACATGTCATTGTGGGCGCCGAGCGCCGGGGCGCTGGTGGCGGCCTTCGCGGGGTGGATGCGCAAGGCCGGATCGAGGGCCAAAGGATTGGCCGGCAGGGTGTCGCCATCTTCATTTTCCAAGGTGTGATCGAAAACGCCGGTCTCGTGAAAATGCAGATCGCGCATGGCGTCTTCCAGCGTCTCCACAACGGCGCAACAACAGGGATTTTCGGCAAAGACCTTGCGCCAGTGGGCGGCGTCTTCGGCGGCGAAGATCTCCGCCAGCTTCCGTTTCGTCTTCAGCGGATCCGCCCTGCTGTCGCGCTCATCCCGAGCCATGCCGATGGCCTCGCACAGGATATTCCAGAACTTGTCCTCCATGGCGGCCACGGCCACCAGCCTGCCGTCCTTCGTGGCATAGAGGTTGTAGCGCGGATCGGCTCCGGTATAGGCCGCCTGGCCGCTTTTTGGCCAATCGTCCTCCACCAGTCCCTGGGCCATGGCCCAGTTGAGAAACATGAAGAGCGCGCCGCTCATGGAAATGTCCAGATGCAGGCCCTCGCCGGTCTTTTGCCTTTGCAGCAGGGCCAGAAGGACATTGGAGAAGGCCGGCCATGTGCCCCCGGCCAGATCGGCGGCGAAGAAATTGGGCAAAACGGGCTGGCTGGCGCTGCCGCATGAAAGCGACAGAAGACCGGACAGGGCCTGGAAGGTCAGATCGTGGCCGGGCTGGGAGGCGCGCGGGCCACTTTGGCCAAAGCCGGTGATGGAGCAATAGATCAGACCCGGATTGAGAATGCGCAAGGCCTCGTATCCCAGCCCCAGCCGCTCCATGACGCCGGGGCGGAACTGCTCGACCAGAATATCGGCGCGCCTGATGA
This sequence comes from Hyphomicrobiales bacterium, assembly GCA_026987255.1. Classification (GTDB taxonomy): domain Bacteria; phylum Pseudomonadota; class Alphaproteobacteria; order Rhizobiales; family Aestuariivirgaceae; genus Thermopetrobacter. Next base: position 1,351 of record JALSNA010000315.1, read on the forward strand.
GCGGCAGAAGGTGCTCCAGCTGGCGGGCGTCCTTCAGATCCAGCCGAATGGACTTCTTGCCGCGGTTGAGCATGGCGAAAAAGGCCGATTCGCGCCCCCACAGCGGCGGCATCTTTCGCATGGGATCGCCATCGAGGGATTCCACCTTGATGACCTGCGCCCCGGCCTCGGCCATCATGAGAGTGGCCAAGGGGCCGGGCAGAAGGGTCGTGAAGTCCAGAACCGTCAGGCCGGACAGCGGCAGAAAGCCGGGATTTTCCTGCATGGATGTTTTTGTCCTGTGCCCCGTTGCATTCCCCCGGTGCCGGCAGTGTATCGCGTTTTTCATCTCCGCAAAGGGCGAAAAATTGTCCCCTGTGGACAACCGCAACCTGCGAGCCGGTTGCGCGGGGCGAAAAAGGCTTGCAATGGGGCGCATGCGGGGTCATTCTGGGGCGGATTGCAACCATCTTCAGGACATCCATGCGCAAGGCGAAATTCAATATCGGCGATGTCGTTCACCACCGGGTCTTTCCCTTCCGGGGGGTGATTTTCGATGTGGACGCCACCTTTTCCAATACCGAGGAATGGTGGAACTCCATCCCGCCGGAGGTGCGCCCGCGCCGCGACCAGCCCTTCTATCACCTGCTGGCGGAGAACGAAGAGGGCGAATACATCGCCTATGTCTCCGAACAGAACCTGGTGCCCGATGACAGCGGCGAGCCGGTGCATCACTCGCAGGTGGAGGACTTCTTCACCGGCTTCGACCCGGAGCGCAACGCCTACGAGGTGCCCTTCGAGGCGATCAATTAGGCAACCGGCGGGTATTCGCGCTATGATCGCGTCATGATTGATTCGCGAAAGGTTGTCCGCCGGATCGTGCTGGCGGCCGGGCTTGTCCTGGGGCTGGCCTCAGGCGCGCTGGCCGGGGGCGGTTTGGCTGCCGAGCCTGTTCATGGCATCGCCATGCATGGCAGCCCTGCGCTGGCGGCGGATTTTGATCATTTCCCCTATGCCAACCCGGCCGCGCCGAAGGGCGGGACGCTGCACATGGCGGTGACCGGCTCGTTCGACAGC
>JALSNA010000316.1 GCA_026987255.1 Hyphomicrobiales bacterium
CAAAGCACAAGAACCCTCCCGGCCAAGTCTTGCACTATCGATGATTGACTGAAAACCCATGGGTTGACGAAACAACGACGGTCAGAGGTTCCGCTCAGATAGGGGCCGCACCCGCTCTTTGCCCACCTGGCCCTTGCGCCGATTGCGCCGGGCGGCTATCCGATGGCAGACGAGCATTCATGCAAGGATACCATCGACATGAGCCAGCCCAAGCCCTGCCCCGGCATTCTGGACATCGCCCCCTACATCCCCGGCCGCTCCGAAGCGGAAGCGGAAGGCCCCATCTACAAGCTGTCCTCCAACGAATCGCCTCTGGGTGCATCGCCAAAGGCCAAAGAAGCCTACCGCGCCCTGGCGGACAGCCTGGAGCTCTACCCCGATGGCGGCGCCCATGATTTGCGTGATGCCCTGGCCGCCCGGCATGGATTGAATCCCGAGCGCATCGTTTGCGGCAGCGGCTCGGACGAATTGCTCGAGCTGCTTGCCCACGCCTATCTGGGGCCGGGCGATGAGGCCATCTACACGCAATACGGATTTTTGGTCTATCCCATTGCCATCAAGGCCAATGGCGCAACCCCGATCATCGCCCCGGAGACCGACCTGACGGCGGATGTGGACGCCATCCTGAACAAGGTCACAGGCAAGACCAAAATGGTCTTTCTGGCCAATCCCAACAACCCGACGGGCACCTATCTGCCCTTCGATGAGGTCAAGAGGCTGCATGCGGGCCTGCCGGAAGACTGCATCCTTGTGCTCGATGCCGCCTATGCCGAATATGTGCGGCGCAACGATTACCAGGCCGGCATCGAGCTGGTTTCCGCGGCGCACAACGTGGTCATGACGCGCACTTTCTCCAAGGCCTACGGACTGGCCGGGCTGCGGCTGGGCTGGCTCTACGGGCCTGAAGCGATCGTCGATGTGCTCAACCGGGTGCGCGGGCCGTTCAATGTCAACGCGGCGGCCATTGCCGCGGGCGTGGCCGCCGTGGAGGATGAAGAGCACCTGCAAAGGGCGGTGGCCCACAACGACAAGTGGCTGCCCTGGCTGACCAGGGAACTGCAAGCTCTGGGGCTTGAGGTCACCCCTTCCATCGGCAATTTCATCCTGGTGCATTTTCCCGATGAGGACGGCAGGCGTGCCGCCGATGCCGATGCATACCTGGGCAAGCGCGGACTGATCCTGCGCGCCATGGGGGCCTATGGCTTTGCCAATGCCCTGCGCGCCTCCATCGGCACGGCCGAGGCCAACGAGAAGCTGGTGGCCGCCTTGCGCGAATTCCTGAGGGCATGATGTCAAAAGACCCGAACCTGCCCATGTTTTCAAAGGTGGCCCTGATCGGGCTCGGCCTGATCGGCTCTTCCCTGTCCCATGCCATGCGCCGCAAGGGCCTGGCCGGAACCATTTCGGGCTCTGCGCGCAGTGAGCAGACCTTGAAACGCGCCGCCGAACTGGGCCTGGCCGATGACCTCACCGGCGATGCCGGCAAGGCCGTCAAGGATGCCGATCTGGTCTTTCTCAATGTCCCGGTGGGAGCCATGGGGGCCGTGGCCAGAAGCATCGCGCCGCAGCTGAAAAAAGGCGCCATCGTCACCGACGTCGGCTCGGTCAAGGCGGCGGTGATCCGCGATGTCGCCCCGCACATCCCCGATGGCGTGCATTTCATTCCCGGCCACCCGGTGGCGGGCACCGAGCAATCCGGCCCCGATGCCGGCTTTGCCGACCTGTTCGAAAACCGCTGGTGCATCCTCACCCCTCTGGAAGGAGCGGACAAAGAGGCCGTGAAGAAACTGGAGGCCTTCTGGAAGGCGGTTGGCTCCAACGTGGATTTCATGGATCCGGAGCATCACGACCTGGTGCTCGGCATCACCTCGCACCTGCCGCACCTGATCGCCTACAACATCGTCACCACGGCCGCCGATCTGGAAGAGGTCCTGGGCAAGGAGATCATCAAGTATTCCGCCGGCGGATTTCGCGACTTCACCCGCCTGGCGGCTTCCGATCCGACCATGTGGCGCGACGTCTTCCTGAACAACCGCGAGGCGGTTCTGGAGCTCCTGGGGCGCTTTTCCGAAGACCTGTCAGCCCTGCAAAGAGCCATCCGCTGGGGCGATGGCGAAAAGCTCTTCGATCTCTTTTCCCGCTCGCGCAAGGTGCGCCGCGAGATCATCGACGCCGGCCAGGACACCGACGCCCCCAACTTCGGCCGCAAATAGCAAGCGGTCCAACTCTTGCCCAGCCGCTCCACTGGCCCAAGGGGCAAAAACGCTTGTGCGCCCATCCTCTCCCCCTGCCAACCATCCCGATCACGGGACACTACGGGCAGGTGGCAGGGCGCGAGGATGGCCTTCAGACAGTTAATGGAGCTGCCCAGGTGGCTTGCCGT
>JALSNA010000317.1 GCA_026987255.1 Hyphomicrobiales bacterium
CAATTTGCCCAGATTCCATTCGCGCTTGCCCGCCAGCCTGGGATCGAGAGCCGGTTTGTGGACACCGGCCTGCCTGTCCAGTTCATAGCGCACCGGGGAAGAATCGACGCGGCGGATGTCCTCGTCCAGGGTTTTCATCTGCTGAAAGCGGATGTTGGGGCGGGTGATGGCAGGATCGGGAAAGCCGGGGATGGCGATTTCGGCCTGGCAGCGGCCATCGGGGATGTCCTCGATGACGCCGAAATCCAGCGCATTGCCCAGGCAGGCGGCAACGCAGGCCGGCTTGAGCCCCACCTCCAGCCGATCGACGCACATGTTGCACTTGCTCACATGGCCGGCGACGGGGTCGAGCTGGGGGGCGTTGTAGGGGCACACCCAGGTGCAATAGCCGCAGCCGAAGCAGATGTCCGGGTCCTGCAACACCGCGCCATATTCGGCGAACTTGGTATAGGCGCGGGTCGGGCAGCCCTTCAGGCACACCGGATCCTCGCAATGGTTGCAGGCCATGGAGATGTTGAGGCGGCGATAGGCCGGCCATGTGCCGCTCTCGACGATGCCGACGGAGCGAAAGGCGATATGGGCCGGGGTCTGGTTCTTCTCGGCGCAGGCGGTCTCGCAGGCATGGCAGGCAATGCAGTTGTCGGCATTGAAATAGAAGCCGTGCTGGCGGTAGCGGTTGGGATTTTGCCGGTTGGGGCCGGGCTCCTCGCCATTGATCACGAAGGGATCGCTGCGCAATGGGTCATCCTCGCCGGCCAGCTCGACGGGCGTTCCGTAACGGCTCTTTTCGGGGCCTTTCCTGTCGCGCAACAGGGCATATTCCGGTTCGTGTTCGCGGCGGTCAAACATGTCTTTCTCCAGTCACGGCGCGCATGGGGGTCAGAAGGTGCGCCGGTTCAGGCTCAGCTTTGCGGCCTGCTGCTGATCGGCGATTTTTTCGATGCGCACCGCCTGCTGCTTGTAGGCGGGCTGGCGCGAATGGGGATCGAGCAGGCCAAGAGTCAAACGGTTGGCGGCATTGTGGAAATGGAAGGGCAGAAACACCATGTCCGGCGGCACCCGGCCGGTGGGCATGGCCATGACCACGGCATCGCCGCGGCGCGAGACCAGGCGCACATATTCGCCATGGGCAATGCCCAGATCGCGGGCCGCATCCGGGTTGATCTCGATGAAGGGGATGGGCGAGAACTTGTTGTTGCCGGCGATCTTGCCGGTCTTGGTGCGGCCGTGCCAGTGCTCGATGAGGCGGCCGGTGTTGAGCCAGAAGGGATAATCGGCATCGGGGCGCTCGTTGTTGTCCTCCCAGGGCAGCGGAATGAGCCGGGCGCGGCCATCGGCATGCATGAAGCTGGCCGGCTTTTCATAAAGGCGCACGCCGCCCTTTCGGGGCTCCTCGCCCGCCTCGCGCTGCTCCTTCGTATAGGGCCATTGCACGCCCTTGTGCTCCTCCAGCAGGGCATGGTCCATGCCGGAGATATCGGCCAGGCGGCCATGGGAGATTTTTGCCATCTCCTTGAAGATATCGCCGGCCTTTTCGGGAAAGGTCATCGTGCCATCGCGGTTGAAGCGTTCGGCCAGGCGGTTGAAGATCCACAGATCGGGCCTGGCCTCGCCGGGGGGAGCGACGATGGGCCTGACGCGGTTGATGCGCCTTTCGGTATTGGTCATGACGCCGTCCTTTTCCGCCCAGGTGGCGCCGGGCAGATAGAGATGGGCGTATTGCACCGATTCGGCATCCACGTAGCAATCCTGCACGCAACAGAACTCCAGCTGTTCCATGGCGCGGCGCACCTGCGCGGTGTTGGGCAAGGAGGTGAGCGGATTGGTGGCGATGAGCCACAGGCCCTTGATTTCGCCCGCCTCCATGGCCTTGTAGATATCCGTCTGGGTCAGGCCGCGGCTGCACGGGAAGATGTCCTCCTCCACGCCCCAGAACCGGGCGATCTCGGCGCGGTCGGCATCGTTCTCAAGGTAGCGGAAATTGGGCAGGCCGGAGCACGAGGACCACTCGCGCGTGCCCATGGCGTTGCACTGGCCGGTGATGGACAGCGAGGTGCCGCCCTTCCTGCCGATGTTGCCGGTGATCAGCGCCAGGGTGTTGATGCCGGTCACCCCGTCGGAGCCGTGGGTGGACTGGTTGATGCCCATGGTCCAGATCTGCATGGCGGCCCTGGCGCGGGCAAAGGCGCGGGCCACCGAGACGATGGTATCGGGGTGGATGCCGGTGATCTGGCTGGCGCGGTCCGGCGTCCATTTCGCCACCTCTTCCTTGAGCTCGTCGAGGCCGGAGCAGTTGGCGGCGATATACTCAGCATCCTCCAGCTTCTCGGCGAAGATGACGTGCATCATGGCGTTCATCAGCGGCACGTCGGTGCCGGGGCGGATGGGCAGGTGCAGATCGGCCTCCTGGGCCAGCATGGTGACGCGCGGATCGACGGCCACAAGGGGGAAGCCGCGCCGTTCGCGGGCATCCTTCATGCGCCAGTAGATGATGGGGTGCTGCTCGGGCAGGTTGGAGCCCCAGGCGATGAGATAACCGGTGTGCTCGAAATCATCATAGCAGCCGGGCGGGCCGTCGGAGCCGAAGGAGCGCTTGTAGCCGGAGACGGCGGAGGCCATGCACAAGGTGGTGTTGCCGTCATAGTTGTTGGTGTGGATGAGGCCGCGGGTGAGCTTGCCCAGGGTGTAGAACTCCTCGGTCAGCATCTGGCCGGTGGAGATGATGGCAAAGGAATCGCGGCCATGTTTTTTCTGGATGCGGCGGATTTCGTCATGCAGCAGGTCCAGCCCCTCGTCCCAGCTGGCGGGGGTGAAATCCTCGCCGATGTGATCGCGCCGCAGAACCTGCGTGCCGCGCCCGGCGGTTTCGAAGAGCTCGAACTCGAAAATGCCCTTCAGGCACAGCTTGCCACGGTTGACATCGGCCTCGGCATTGCCGCGGCAGGAAATGGCGCGCCCCTGGGCATCGAGGCCGACATCGATGGAGCAGCCGGTGGAGCAATAGCCGCAGGTTACCGTCTCCCAGCGCGCCACGTCCTTTTGTGGCAGGCTGACGGGATTTTTCTTCGTTCGTCCGAACAGCATGGTTATCGCCTTTGCCTGTTGCGGTGTTCGTCCAGCGGGCCGATTCTCCAGCATCGGCGGCCTGGCCCGTGGCCATCGTGCGATGGATCCCCGGGTCAAGCCCGGGGATGACGAGAGGGGGAGGCCGCGCCGAGCACCTCTCCCGCGCCGGAGCCGCTACAACTTCAAGAATATCGCGCCGTTTTCCACTTTCACTTCGAAGGTGCGGGCCTGGCCTTCATCGGCGCCGGTGGCTTCACCGGTCTTCAGGTCGATGACCCAGTTGTGCAAGGGGCAGGTGACGCGGCAGTCATGGACGATGCCTTCCGACAGCGGGCCGCCCTTGTGGGGGCATCTGTTGTCCAGGGCATAGAAATTGCCATCTCCGGCATGGAACAGGCCGATGTCGCCCTGCTTCGTCTTCACCACCCGCGCCATCAGCGGCGGGATGTCCGCCACCTTCGCCACTTCCACCCATTCCTGCGTCATGATACCTGCCGTGTCGTTCATGGTTGTTGCACTGTCATTTGGTCATTGCCGCATGCTTTCGTCAGCACCCTGTCATTTTTCCGTCATCCCCGCGCAAGCGGGGATCCACCGCACGCTTCCACAATTCCATGAGCTGAGCTTGCGGATACCTGCTCTGGATTCCCGCTTTCGCGGGAATGACGACAGGGGGCGGCATTGACGGATATGGCGATGATGAAGAGGCATGCATGATCTCCGTTACACCAGCTCGGCCACCGGCTTGAAGAACGCATCTTCCTTCTCCGACAGCTCGTGCCAGGGGTCTTTCTGGGCAAATTGCTGGGAGAAGAGGAAGCGCTCCCGCAGGGCCTTGCGGGTGGCCTCATCCTCCAGCTGCTCCTTGACCCGGGCCAGGCCGGTGCGCTCGATCCACGGGGCGGTGCGCTCGCCATAGCGGGCCTGCTCGCGGTAGAGCTGGATGAAGGCGGCGGCCCATTCGAGCACCTCGTCTTCCGTTGCCACCCTGGTCAGCAGATCGGTGACGCGCACCTTGATGCCGCCATTGCCGCCGACATGCAGTTCATAGCCCGATTCGACGCAGACGACGCCGAAATCCTTGATGGTGGCCTCCGCGCAGTTGCGCGGGCAGCCGGAGACGCCGAACTTGAACTTGTGCGGCATCCAGCTGCCCCAGCTCATCTTTTCCAGCTTGACGCCCAGGCCGGTGGAATCCTGGGTGCCCATGCGGCACCAGTTGGAGCCGGCGCAGGTCTTTACGGTGCGCAAGGCCTTGCCATAGGCGTGGCCGGAGACCATGCCGGCGGCGTTGAGATCGGCCCAGACGGCGGGCAGGTCTTCCTTTTTCACCCCGAACAGGTCGATGCGCTGGCCGCCGGTGACCTTCATTTCCGGAATGTCGTATTTCTCCGCGACATCGGCGATGGCGCGCAGCTCCTTCGGATTGGTCAGGCCGCCCCACATGCGCGGCACGACGGAATAGGTGCCGTCCTTCTGGATGTTGCCATGCAGGCGCTCGTTGACGAAGCGCGAGGCGCGGGCGTCCTCATATTCGCCGGGCCAGGCGCAGAGCAGATAATAGTTGAGCGCCGGGCGGCAGGTGGCGCAACCATCGGGATTGCGCCATTCGAGGAAATGCATGACATCGGGGATGGATTTCAGGCCATTTTCGCGGATCGCGCCCCTGACCTGGTCGTGGGTGTAGTCGGTGCAGCCGCACAGGGGCTTTTCCGATGGGGCGGGCGAATAATCCCCGCCCAGGGTGGAGGCCAGGATCTGCTCGACGAGGCCGGTGCAGGAGCCGCAGGAGGCGGAGGCCTTGGTGTGGGCGCGCACATCCTCCAGGGTGAACAGGCCCTTTTCGGTGATGGCGCGCACGATGTCGCCCTTGGTGACGCCGTTGCAGCCGCAGACTTCCGCCGTATCGGGCATGGCCTCGGCCATGTTCTCGCCATGGCCGGAATCGCCCAGATGGGACTGGCCGAGCAGCAGGCGGGCGCGCATTTCGGAAATATCCGTGCCCTCGCGGATGAGCTGGAAATACCACGAGCCATCCACCGTATCGCCATAGAGCACCGCGCCTTCCAGGCGGTCATTGCGCACCACCAGTTTCTTGTAGACGCCGCCCTTTTCGTCCTTCATGACGATCTCCTCGGCGCCGGGGCGGCCGAGAAAGTCTCCGGCGGAGAACAGGTCGATGCCGGTGACCTTCAGCTTGGTGGAGGTCACCGAGCCTTCATAGGTCATCCAGCCGCGCCCGCCCAGGTGATTGGCCAGGACGCGGGCCTGCTCGTAAAGCGGCGCAACCAGGCCATAGCAGACGCCGCGATGCTGGACGCATTCGCCCAGGGCATAGATGCGCGCGTCATAGGTCATCATCCAGTCATTGACCACGATGCCGCGCTGGCAATGGATGCCGGCCTTTTTGGCCAGCTCGATATTGGGCACGATGCCGGCCGCCATGACCACCAGATCGGCGGGGATTTCCCTGCCGTCGCTGGTGCGCAGGGCGCGCACGCGGCCATCATCGCCGCCAATCAGTTGCGAGGTTTGCGCGGGCATGAGGAAGTTCATGCCGCGCTCTTCCAGCGAGGCGCGCAGCATGGCCCCGGCGGTCTTGTCCAGCTGGCGCTCCATGAGGGTGTCCATGAGATGGACGACGGTAACATCCATGCCGTTCTTCATCAGGCCATTGGCCGCCTCCAGGCCCAGAAGGCCGCCGCCGATGACCACCGCGTTGCGATACTTCGCGGCCGCCTCGATCATGGCCTCGACATCGGCAATGTCGCGAAAGCCGATGACACCATCGAGGTCCGCGCCGGGCACGGGCAGGATGAAGGGCTTCGAGCCGGTGGCGATGATCAGCCGGTCATAGGGAATCTTGCGGCCATCGGCCAGCTCCACCTGGCGCTGGCGGCGCAAGATGCCGGTGGCGGCGGTGCCGGCGATCAGTTCGATGCCGTTTTCGGCATACCACTGGGGGGTGTTGAGAATGATTTCATCGAAGGAGGCCTCTCCGGCGAGCACCGGGGAGAGCAAGATGCGGTTGTAATTGCCATGGGGCTCATCGCCTATGATGGTGATGGCATATCTGTCCGGATTGATCTTCAGAAGTTCCTCGATGGCGCGCACCCCGGCCATGCCATTGCCGATGACGACCAGTCTTTCCTTGTCCATGTTCTCAACACTTCCCGTTTGCCTTGGGGAGCCGGATTGCCGGCGGGTTCCTGGCCCGCATCTCCGCAAGGGGCGTGCCAAATCTGTGAGTCATTTGCAAAAAAATTACAAGGCCTTGTTTTCATTACATTTTTCTTGTTTTTACGCCAATGTGGGCAAAGCGCCCCGGCCCCGCATTGCTGCTCAATTGGCGGGCAAGGCCGTTTCGTTGTGCATATTATTTAATCATAATATTTTAATGCACTATTTTTGTGCATTTTCCGTATCGCATTGTTTTCAATCATGTTTTTCCTTTCCTTCCGGATGGTGGAAGAGTTGGCACGGCCCTTGCCATTCACCAGGCAGGCGGCGCGCCCGGGGCGGGCCGGAGCAACGCACTCACATCTCGGAGAGACCTCATGAGCACGGAACGATCATCGCGGCTGAACCTGCTGGCCCTGGGGCGGGCGGACATCCGCGTGCTGCATTTCACCTGGATAGCCTTTTTTATCAGTTTCTATGTCTGGTTCAACCATGCGCCCTTGCTGAAAATGATCCAGCAAAGCATCGGGCTGAGCAAGCAGGAGGTGAAAACCCTGCTCATTCTCAATGTGGCCCTGACCATTCCGGCGCGCATCGTCATCGGCATGCTGGTGGACAAGTTCGGCCCACGGCAGGTCTATTCGCTGCTGCTCATGGCGGGCGGGGCCATTTCCATCGCCTTTGCCATGGCCCACAGCTTCGCCTCCCTGGCGATCACGCGCTTTTTGCTGGGCTTCATCGGCGCCGGTTTCGTCATCGGCATCCGCATGATCTCCGAATGGTTCCCGGCGCGCACCGTGGGCCTGGCGGAGGGCATCTATGGCGGCTGGGGCAATTTCGGCTCGGCGGCGGCGGCCATGACCCTGCCGGCCATTGCCCTGTTCTTCGGCGGGGATGACGGCTGGCGCTGGGCCATTGCCATTTCCGGAGCGATCGCCATCATCTATGGCGGCATCTATTTCTTCCTCGTATCCAACACGCCCAAGGGATCGACCTATTTCAAGCCGAAGAAGACCGGGGCGCTGGAGGTTACCAGCCCGCGCGACTTCTGGCTGCTTTTGCTGATGAAGGCGCCCCTGGTGCTGGCGCTTGGCGTGCTGGGCTGGAAGCTGGGGCCGTCGAACCTGAACATCCTGCCCGGCTGGGCGGAATGGAGCATCTATGGTGTGCTCATCGCCCTTTACCTGTGGCAGGCCTGGCACATCTGGGAGATCAACCGGCATGTCTTCCATGAAGAGGTGGCGGATATCCACCGTTATGACTTCCGCCAGGTCGTGGCGCTGGATATCGCCTATTTCGCCACCTTCGGCTCGGAGCTGGCGGTGGTCTCCATGCTGCCGCTGTTCTTTGCCAACACCTTCAGCCTCTCTCCCGTCACGGCCGGCCTGCTGGCCTCCGGTTATGCCTTCATGAACCTGGTGGCGCGGCCCACCGGCGGGATGCTGTCGGACAGGTTCGGACGGCGCGGCACCATGATGATCCTGCTGGCGGGGCTGAGCCTTGGGTATTTCGGCATGTCGTTCATCAACTCGGCCACCTGGCTGCCGCTGGCGGTGTTGCTGACCATGCTGTGCTCGTTCTTCGTGCAGTCTGGCGAAGGTGCGGTCTTTGCCATGGTGCCGCTCATCAAGCGCCGCCTGACGGGACAGATCGCCGGACAGGTGGGGGCCTATGGCAATGTCGGAGCGGTGACCTTCCTGACGGTGCTGTCCTTCGTCACCCCGCAGACCTTCTTCCTGGTGATCGGCATCGCCGGGCTGGTGGCGCTGGCCGCCACCTGGGCCTTCCTGCGCGAGCCGGAAGGGCACATGGCCGAGGTGCTGCCCGATGGCACGGTGGAGCTGATCGACGTGAAGTGACACTTGCCGCACAAAGGCCCCGGCTCACAGATGGGCCGGGGCCTTGTTTCTCATGGCGGGCTGGTGACCACACCGGCCTGCCTTGCCTTTTTCCCGCCGCGCCGTGCATGATGGGCGCAAGATGGACCACAAGGAGCCTGCATGCCCCGTCCCGTGATCGAAATCGGCCAGCATTCCGAGGCCGGGCCAAAGCCGGGCAACGACGATTCCTTCGGCGTGCTGCTGCCCGAGCCGCCGCTGTGCGAAACCAAGGGCATCGCCATGGCCATTGCCGATGGCATGAGCTCGTGCGCCGATCCCAAGGCGGCCTCGGAAACGGCGGTGAAAAGTTTCCTGGAGGATTATTACTGCACCCATGAAAGCTGGCCGGTGGAGACCTCCGTCTCACGGGTGCTGACTTCGGTGAACCGCTGGCTCTACGGGCAATCGGCGGCCCATGCGGGGCACGGGCTGGTGACCACCTTCACCGGCTGTGTGCTCAAGGCGGGCAGCCTGCATGTCTTTCACATCGGCGATTCGCGCCTGTCGGTGCTGCGGGAGGGCGAGCTGCGCCCCCTGACGCGGGCCCACCGGGCGCAGATCGGCGAAAAGACCGATTACCTGGCGCGCGCCTTCGGCATCGACATAGCCGCGCGGGTGGATCACAAGCAGGTGGATGCGCGCGCTGGCGATGTGCTGGTCTTCACCACCGACGGGGTGCACGACTTTGTCAAGGACGGGCTGATCTGCGCCCTGATCCGCGAGCATGGAGAGGACCTGGACACGGCGGCGCGGGCCATCTGCGAGGCGGCGTTGAAGGCCGGTTCGGACGACAATGTCACCTGCCAGCTGGTGCGCATCGTCAATCCCGGCGAGCCGGACGAGGATTCGTGGCTGAAACGCATCACCGCCCTGCCCTTTCCGCCGCCGCTGGCGCCGGGCAATGTCATCGACGGGCTGCGGGTGATCCGCGAAATCCACGCATCTTCGCGCTCGCAGGTCTATCTGGTGGAAGATGGCGAAACGGGCCAGCAGATCGTGCTGAAGACCCCTTCGCCCAACTATTCCGACGATCCGGCCTATATCGAGCGTTTCATGCGCGAGGAATGGATCGGGCGGATGATGGACAGCCCGCACGTGGCGCGCATCATCAAGCGCAAGACGCAGCGCCGGTTCCTCTATTTCTGCATGGAATGGGTGCGCGGCTCCACATTGCGCCAGTGGATGGACGATCATCCCAACCCGCGGCTGGAGGATGTGCGCTGCCTGACCGGGCAGATCGTCTCGGGCCTGCGCGCCTTTCACCGGCGCGAGATCATCCACCAGGACCTGAAACCGGAGAACATCGCCATCGACCGCGACGGGACGGTCAAGATCATCGATTTCGGCTCGGCGCACGTGGCCTCGCTGGAGGAGCTGAAGCTGCCTGTGGGCGAACATGGGCCGCTGGGCACGGCCGGGTATGGCGCGCCGGAGCTTCTCTCCGGAGCGCGGCCGGACAAGCGCCAGGACATCTACTCGCTGGGGGTGATCGTCTACGAGATGCTCACCGGCCATCTGCCCTATGGCAAGCCGCTGCTCAGCGTCCGGCAGGCACAAAGGGCCGCCTACATTCCGGCCACGCGCAGGCGCGAGATCATCCCCGCCTGGGTGGATGCGGCGCTGCACAAGGCGGTGCGCAAGACTCCGGCGAAACGCTATGCCACCATGAGCGCCTTCGAGCTCGACCTGACGCGCCCCAATCCGAAATTCGACATGCGGGAAAAAGCGCCGCTG